>NZ_JAPDBM010000052.1:0-35432 GCF_027705265.1 Aeromonas sp. QDB11
GAAACGGTCTAAATAGGCTGATTCAAGGCATTTACGGGAGAAAAAATCGGCTCAAACATGAAGAAATGAAATGACTGAGTCAGCCGAGAAGAATTTCCCCGCTTATTCGCACCTTCCCTAGTAAAGTTTGTGGGGAAAAAACATTACTCTGTCCCTCGTAGAATTGAAGACTATCCAAGAGTAATGGTGGATTTAATAAATGACATTCAAACGCTGAAAAATACAATTATAAAAGACAAGCAAACATCAACAAGACTAGAGAGAAAAGAACTTACTTTAACAAAGTTTGGCGCAGACTTTATCAGGACAGTTTGCCGAAATGAATGCTAATAAAATATTCAACATGAAATAATGGCGCCTCTCAACCTTCAAGGTGAATAATGAGCAGAGTAATATTAAAAGGATTTATTATCGTCCCCCCCAACGATTTGGCTGCGGTCAAGGATGAACTTGATAACCATATCCAGTTAACCCGATCTGAAACCGGCTGTCTGATCTTTAAGGTGAACCAAGATCCTCTCAATCCCTGCCGCTTCGATGTCTACGAAGATTTTGTTGATGAGGCGGCTTTTCAAGCGCATCAGGCCAGAGTCAAATCTTCCCGCTGGGGAGATATAACCGTCAATGTCGAGCGCTTTTATACAGTGACAGAAAGTACGGTAACCGGCATGACGGCGACACAGATTACATAAATCACAGCCTTGCCGTTTTGGCCAAGGTGGCGAACCGGGTGGCGCGCAGCACTCTTCCTCCTCTCGCTACCGCGAATGCCGATTACGCTGCGCTCATCGAGCCTACGTTACTTCCACTCTTTGTTATTAAGGCCACTATGATCCGCCCATTATTAACAGCCGATCTGGATGCCGCCGTCGAGCTCTGGTATCAGGCATCGGCGCAAGCCCACGACTTTATTCCCGCCGCTTTTTGGCTCGAGCAACGGGCGGCGATGAGGGATATTTACCTGCCCGCCAGCAAGAGCTGGGTCTATGAGGAGGATGGTCAGCTGCTGGGCTTTATCTCCTGGTATCAGGGGTCTGTCGCCGCACTGTTTATCTCCCCTGGCTATCAGTCACACGGGCTGGGTCGCCGACTGCTCGATCACCTCAAGGCACACTATGACCGGCTCGAGTTGACGGTCTACGCCGAGAATAAGCAGGCGCGGCGCTTCTATTGCCGCAACGGTTTCAAAGAGGGTGAGCAGCAGTTGTGCGCGCATAGCGGCCGCCCCGAGCTGGTGATGCATTGGCAACGGGGATAAGCGGAGCGCCCATAGCGATGGCGAGCGCTCTTTACCTGTTTTTTGGCTGCCTTGAATGCCATGGCGGCATTCTCTACAATGACCCACTTTTTATTCATTTCGGGTTATATCGATGAGCGATACCAGCACCAAACCGGCTCTGCCGGATCACCTCTCCTGCAATCCCCGCAGCCCTCACTATGTGGCTGCCTGCTTCGAGCACCCGATCGGTATTCGCCTGAACGGCAAAGAGCGCACCGATGTCGAGGAGTACTGCATCAGCGAAGGTTGGGTGAAGATCCCCTCCCCCAAGGCGCTGGATCGCCGTGGTCAGCCCATCCTGATCAAGCTCAAGGGCACCGTTGAAGCTTTCTACAGCTAAACCGCGCACTGCAGTTTGATAAACAACAAGGCCACCCTCGCGGTGGCCTCGTTGTTTCCGGCATTGCTGCTGGCATCTGCGCTCGCAGAGCGGCAAGCACCAGCACGCATCTCTCGCCGGGCGGCCCTTATACCCCCAACCGGTCGCGCAGGGTATACCAGGCGGCGCCCGCGGCGGTGAAGGGGATACGGAACAGCCGACCACCCGGGAAAGGGTAGTGCGGCAGTTTGGCAAAGGCATCGAAGCGCTCCGCCTGACCGCTCAGCACCTCGGAGAGCAGCTTGCCCGCCAGATGGGTGCAGGTGACGCCGTGGCCGCTGTAGCCCTGCATGTAGTAGATGTTGGGGCCGATGCGACCAAATTGCGGCAGCCGCGACAGGGTGAGCAGGAAGTTGCCGGTCCAGGTGTACTCCACCTTGACCCCCGCCAGTTGCGGGAAAGTTTTCAGCATCTTGGGGATGATCAGCCGCTCGATATCCGCCGGATCCCGCGCGCCATAGACCACGCCGCCGCCATAGAGCAGCCGGTGATCGCCGGAGGTGCGGTAGTAGTCGAGCAGGTAGTTGCAATCCTCCAGACAGTAGTTTTGCGGCAACAGTGAACGGGCCCGCTCCTCCCCCAGCACTTCGGTGGCGATCACTTGCGTGCCGCAGGGCATGCTCTTGCCCGCCAGCTCGGGTACCAAATTGCCGAGGTAGGCGTTGCCCGCCACCACCACAAAGCGCGCCTTCACCGCCCCCTTGGCGGTCTTGATCAGTGCCGGCTGCCCCGGGGTGATGCTGGTGACGGCGGACTGCTCGAAGATCTGCCCCCCCTGCATGCGGATCGCTTCGGCCTCCCCCAACGCCAGATTGAGGGGATGAATGTGGCCGCCGCTCTTGTCGAGCAGGGCGCCGACGTAGCGATCGCTCGCGACCACCTCGCGCACCCCCTTGGCATCGAGCAGCTCCAGCTGGTCGTTGCCCCACTTCTGCCAGCGGGCGTATTGGGATTTGAGCTCGTGCAGCTGCTTCTCGGTCTCGGCGGCAAAGACGCCCCCCTCCTGCAGATCGCACTGGATGTTGTAGCGCTTGATCCGCTCGCGGATAATCTGGCCCCCCTCAAACAACATGGAACCGAGCAGCCTGGCCTGATCCGGCGGGCAGTTCGCTTCTATGGTGTCGATGTCGCGGCTGTAGGAGTTGACGATCTGGCCGCCGTTGCGGCCGCTGGCGCCAAAGCCGACCCGGGCCGCCTCCAGCACCACCACCTTGTAGCCCTTCTCCACCAGATGCAGGGCGCTGGAGAGGCCGGTATAACCTGCCCCGATGACGCAGACGTCACACTCCAGCTGCTCGGTCAATGTCGGGTAGGGCGCGTGTTTATTGGCGCTGGCTGCGTAGTAACTGTTTACATGTTCGGTCATGATCCCTGTTTCCTTACCGGTTCGGTTGCCAAACTACTGCCTGGATTAAAAACTGGCCGGGGTGTGGGCGCTGACGATGCGACAGGTCTCCCCCGACGGATTGCTGAAGCTGTGGGGCTCGCCGGTGTCGATCACATAGCTGTCGCCCGCCTCCAGCTGATAACTCTGGCCCGCCACCGTCAGGATCACCGACCCCTCCAGCACAGTGCCGACCTCTTCCCCCTGATGGGTCACCTGACCTCCGGTGTCGGTGCCGGGGGGATAGGTCTCCAGCATAAAGCCGAGCTGGCGACGGTTGTTGCCGTTGTGCACCAGCTTGAGGGAGACCCCCTGACTGCCCAGCTCGATCAGCTGATCAGCCTTGATCACCACCTCCGGAGTGCGGCTCTCCTCCTCGGCGAAGAAGCGCGACAGCGGCAGGCCGTAGATGGTGAGCAGCTTTTGCAGGGAAGCGACCGAGGGGCTCACCTTGTCCTGCTCGATCATGCAGATGGCGCCGTGGGTCAGGCCGCTCAGCTCGGCCGCTCGCCGCTGGGAGAGCCCCAGCTGATGGCGCACCGCCGCCAATCGTTCCCCCATGGTGTGCGCCCCAGCGTCTGCCGCACCCAGCCCACGGGCCACGCTCTCCCTGCTCTGTGGCCCGCTCATGGCAAGCCCCCTCTTGCTGCGCTATCTCTGCATCCTTGCATCATCAGCCTCCCCTGCTCGCGCGTGATCGCCTCGGATCACGCGTGGCCTGTTTACCCTACTGGTTAAAATAGCCGACCAGCTTTCCCTTGCCGTTCACTATGTTACACAGCGCAACCGTTCATTATTTTGCACACCTGATTTACCGTCTCCCGGTCGCTTGCCCACTTGCAGCCAGCAAGCGAACGGGGAAAAACGCGCTACACAGCCCATTTTCTAGCATGACGCCCCCCGGCAATTCAAATATATTTAACACTTGAAAAACATTTCAGCTCAAATTATGGTCTTCCTGTGCTTATTATTTTATACGGCAGCGGCGCAGGAAGGGTCGGCTCACTCCGGCAACCAGCTGCTCTGACCCACACTCGAGGCTTCTCATGTCAGGAACAACATCTCACTCCAGCTTGATCACATCCCGCGCCTATATAGATGGACAGTGGTGCCATGCCGCCAGCGGCCGCACCTTCGAGGTCACCAACCCCGCCAGCGGCGCCGTCATTACCCAGGTGCCCGACATGGATGCCGAGGATACCCGCCGCGCCATCGCGGCGGCCCACGCGGCGCAACCCGCCTGGGCCGCGCTGACCGCCAAAGAGCGCAGCAACAAGCTCTACGCCTGGTTTGCCGCCATCACCGCCCACAGCGACGAGCTGGCCCGCATCATGACCTGCGAGCAGGGCAAGCCGCTGGCGGAAGCCAAGGGCGAGGTGGCCTACGGCGCCAGCTTTATCCAGTGGTTCGCCGAGGAGGGCAAACGCGCCTATGGCCGCACCATCCCGGGCTTTAGCGGTGATCGCCGGCTGGCCACCATCAAGCAGCCGGTCGGGGTCGTCGCCGCCATCACCCCGTGGAACTTCCCGATTGCCATGATCACCCGCAAGGCGGGCCCGGCGCTGGCCGCCGGTTGCACCATCGTCATCAAGCCCGCCGCCGAGACCCCGCTCTGCGCGCTGGCACTGGCGCTGCTTGCCGAGCAGGCAGGGATCCCCGCCGGGGTCATCAACATCGTCACCAGCCATCAGGCGAGCGCGGTGGGCAACGAGCTGTGCAACAACCCGACTGTGCGCAAGCTCTCCTTCACCGGCTCCACCCGCATCGGCAAGCTGCTGATGCGCCAGTGCGCCGACACAATGAAAAAGCTGTCGCTGGAGCTGGGTGGCAACGCCCCCTTTATCGTCTTTGACGACGCCGACCTCGATGCCGCGGTGGCCGGGGCGCTCGCCTCCAAATACCGCAACGCCGGGCAGACCTGCGTCTGCGCCAACCGCATTCTGGTGCAGGCCAGCGTCTACGACGCCTTTGCCGAGAAACTGACCGCTGCCGTCAGTGCCTTCAAGGTGGGGGATGGCATGGCAGAGGGCACCCAGATTGGCCCGCTGATCAACCCCGCCGCCGCCAGCAAGGTGGCCGAACTGGTGCAGCAATCGGTCGCCGCCGGTGCCGAGCTGCTGCTGGGGGGCGAAGCCCATCCCGCCGGCCCCCTCTTCTACCAACCCACCATTTTGGGCAAGGTGGCTAAAACCAACCCCATCCTGCAGGAGGAGATCTTCGGCCCGGTCGCGCCGCTGGTGCGCTTCGAGACCGAAGCCGAGGCCATCGCCATTGCCAACGACACCCCCTACGGGCTCGCCGCCTACTTCTATGGCCGCGACATCGCCCGGGTGTGGCGGGTGGCCGAGCAGCTGGAATACGGCATGGTCGGCATCAACGAGGGGATCATCTCAACCGAGCTGGCCCCCTTTGGTGGCATCAAGGAGTCGGGTCTGGGCCGGGAAGGGGCCGCCGAGGGGCTGGAGGAGTATCTGGAGACCAAATACCTCTGCTTTGGCGCCATTCGCTAGGGCAGCAGAGAGCCAAGGCATCCCATTCACAGATGCCTTGGCCACTCAATCCATCGCTTTGATAGATAGATGCAGCAGCTCACCCTAGGCGGCAGGGGGCTAAATGTGGCCCACTGTTCACCTCAAGAGGGCTGCTGCAGAGCAAACCACAGGCTGCCGATCTGCACCGATCGGCGGCAATGGGCGCCAGATCGCCCGCCACATGTTCAGGGAATATCGGGGCTGCGGCCCCTCAGGGAGGAAAGATGAGTCAGTCAGAATCAAACAAGGCGTGGCAAGCGCGCCGCGAAGCGGCCGTGGTCAACGGCGTCGGCACCCTGCTGCCGGTCTTTATCGACCGGGCGCAAAATGCCGAGCTGTGGGATGTGGAGGGCAACCGCTATATCGACTTTGCCTCCGGCATCGCCGTGCTCAACACCGGCCACAACCACCCCAAAGTGTTGGCGGCAGTGCGTGAACAGCTGGAAAAATTCAGCCACACCTGCTTCCAGGTCACCCCCTATCCCGGCTATATCGAGCTGGCAGAAAAGCTCAACGCCCTGGTGCCCGGCCCGACGCCGAAGCGCACCCTGTTTCTCTCCACTGGCGCCGAGGCGGTCGAGAACGCCATCAAGATTGCCCGTGCCCACACCGGCCGTAGCGGCACCATCGCCTTCAAGGGGGGCTTTCACGGCCGCACCATGATGGGGATGGCGCTCACCGGCAAAGTGGTGCCCTACAAGACCGGCTTTGGCCCCTTCCCGGGGGAGGTCTACCACATCCCCTTCCCCGCCGACTATCTCGGGGTGAGTGAAGAGGATGCCCTGCACGCCCTCGACCTCTGCTTCAGCGCCGATATCGAGCCGAGTCGCGTGGCCGCCATCATCATCGAACCGGTGCAGGGTGAAGGGGGCTTCTATCCCGCCTCCCCGAGCTTTATGCAAAAACTGCGCAGCGTCTGCGACCAGCACGGCATTCTGCTGATTTGCGACGAGATCCAGAGCGGTTTCTGCCGCACCGGCAAGACCTTCGCCACCGAGTATTCGGGGGTTGAACCCGACATCATGACCCTGGCCAAGAGTCTGGCGGGGGGCTTCCCCCTCTCCGCCGTGGTGGGCAAGGCGGAGATCATGAACTCGGCCAAGCCGGGCGGCCTGGGTGGCACCTATGCGGGATCCCCCATCGCCTGCGCCGCGGCACTGGCGGTATTGCAGGTGATCGATGAGGAAAAACTCAACCAGAAAGCGCTGGATCAGGGCGAGCAGATCAAGGCAGGGCTGGAACGCATAGCCGAGCGTTTTGACTGCATAGGTCAAATTCGCGGCCCCGGTGCCATGGTGGCCATGGAGCTGGTGAAACAGCGCGATGCCAGCCAGCCCGATCCCGACCTCACCAAACGACTGGTGGCCGAGGCGGGCAAGCGCGGTCTGGTCCTGCTCTCATGCGGGGTGCGCGCAAATGTCATCCGTTTTCTCGCCCCCCTGACTGCCCCTGCGGCAGTGATTGACGAGGGGCTGCAACTCCTTGAAAAATCACTGGAGGCCGTGCTGGCCTGACCAGCAGGAAAGTGACCGCTCACCTGTGCAAATAAATGCAATTTTGCCCCCTTTTTTTCTTGTCAAGGGGGCCCTGCAAATGCACAATGCGCCGCCACTGAAAGAACCGATGTAAAACAATGGCATCGGTTCTTTTTTAACCAGTGAACAAACCCATAAACGAGGCCGGATCACCCCCGGAAAAGATAGCGAGATTGGCAGCAATCTCCCGACACCACATTCTGTGAGGAACAACATGGGGCATCTCAATGCTTTCCAACCGGCCATGGCCGGTGTGCGCCGCCCTGGCGCCCTTGATTCCCGGGCCTCTCTCCCGGTTTCGTTGATGGACCGTGCCACTCTGGCACTGCATGAGGAACATGCATAATGGCGGCCCAACAGGTTGGTCTGAAAAAGACCCTCAAGCTGTGGCAAGTCGTGGTTATGGGACTGGCGTACCTCACCCCCATGGCGGTGTTCGACACCTTCGGCATCGTCACCGAGATCACCGAAGGCCATGTGCCGACCGCCTACCTGTTTGCCCTGATCGGCATGCTGTTCACTGCCCTGAGCTACGGCCATCTGGTGCGCAAGTTCCCGTCAGCCGGCTCCGCCTATACCTATGCCCAAAAGGTGTTTCACCCCTATGTCGGCTTTATGGTGGGCTGGACCTCCCTGCTCGACTACATGTTCATGCCGATGATCAACATGCTGCTGGCCAAGATCTATCTGGGCGCCCTGTTCCCTGAGGTAGAGCCCTGGACCTATATCTTCGGTCTGGCGGTGGTGATGACCGCCCTCAACCTGCGCGGCATCAAGCTGGTGGCCAACTTCAACAGCCTGATTGTGGTGATGCAGTTCAGCATCATCGCCATCTTCATCGGACTGATCGCCTGGGGCGTTCACAACGGTGAGGGGCTGGGCACCGTGGCGAGCAGCCGTCCCTTCTTCTCCGGGCAGATCCAGGTGTCGCCGCTGCTGATGGGGGCCTCCATCCTCTGTCTGTCGTTCCTCGGCTTTGACGCCATCAGTACCCTGTCGGAAGAGACCCCGGACGCGGATCGGGTGATCCCCCGCGCCATCGTGCTGACGGCGCTGATCGGCGGCGTGCTGTTTGTCACCACCTCCTACTTCCTGCAGCTCTACTTCCCGGACATCTCTCGCTTCCAGCATCCGGATGCGGTACTGCCGGAGATCGCCCTCTATGTCGGCGGCAAGCTGTTCCAGGCGGTGGTACTGGTCTGCACTACTGTGGCAGTGCTGGCCTCGGGGCTCGCCTCCCACGCCGGTGTATCGCGCCTGCTCTACGTGATGGGTCGTGATCGCGCCCTGCCCGCCCGCTTCTTCGGTTACATCCATCCGAAGTGGCAGACTCCGGCGTTCAACGTGTTGCTGGTCGGCCTGCTGGCCCTCTCTGCGGTGTCGCTGGATCTGGAGATGGCGCTGGCGCTGATCAACTTCGGCGCTCTGGTGGCCTTCACCTTCGTCAATCTGGCGGTGATTGCCCACTTCTATGTGAAGCTCGGTCGCAACAAGTGTCTCAAGGATCACCTGATGTATCTGCTGCTGCCGCTCTGTGGCGCCGCCTGCATCGGGGTACTGTGGCTCAACCTCGAGCCCTCCTCCTTCGAGCTGGGGCTGATCTGGGCGGCGCTGGGGGCCATCTACCTGTTCCTGCGCCTCACCGTATTCCGCATCCCGCTGCATACTGCCGACAAGGTGGAGATCGCCCAGTAATCGCTGGCACCCTCCTCCGATAAACAACCAAGGAGCCTGCGGGCTCCTTGTTGTTTCTGCGGTGCGCGGGTTTCCCGAAGTGCAGTTTTTGCGAGAAGTGTGACTGATTTCAAATAACTACCCACCCGCATAGTTCGCCATGCCACGGCCGTGGCCAAACTGCGCCATGAGCATAGTCATTAAAGTGAATGGATATGCAGGCAATATTTCCCTCCACGTCCCCCTCTATCTCACCCGTCAGCCGATAACATGGCATGACCCGCTCACGGGCAGGCCATGGCAAATATGATCAGGATCAATGTTGAGGCTTTATGCACCCTGCAGCGCAGATTTGCCGTTTTTTCATACGCAACGGAAGGGGACGTTTACCCCCCCGAAAAAGGGGGGGAGGCCCGGGACGAGCCGCAGGGGGCGAGTGACCACTTACCTGCCACCCGGTTATGCAAAAAAAATGCGGTTTTTCGGCCATTATTGCTTGTCAAGGGGGCTGACCGAATGCACAATACGCCGCCAATAAAGGACCGATGTTCACTGCGACATCGGTTTTTCTATTTTGAAGTGCAGTACAAACCCACCACAAGAGGCCGGAACGTTTCCGGAAGTGATATTCGAGATTGCCAAACAATCTCCCGACGTTGAGAGGATAACAATGGGGCGTTTTAATGCTTTCCTGCCGGTACAGCCCGGTATGCGCCTCCCCGGCGCCCTTGATGTACAGGCTTGCGAATCCATCGTATCCCTGCGCTCGTTGCAAGCACGTGCTGCGGCACTGATTGAGGAGAAAGCGTAATGGCATCGCAAAACGCCAAGCTGCTCAAGACCCTTACCCTGACACAAGTGATTGTGATGGGTCTGGCCTATCTGACCCCCATGGCTGTCTTCGACACCTTCGCCATCGTCGGTGACATCACCGAAGGCCGGGTCGCCACCGCCTATCTGCTGGCTCTGGGTGGCATCCTGCTCACCGCCTTCAGCTACGGTCATCTGGTACGCAAGTTCCCCTCTGCGGGCTCCGCCTATACCTATGCCCAGAAGGTGTTCAACCCCTACGTCGGTTTCATGGTCGGCTGGTCATCCCTGCTCGACTACATGTTCATGCCGATGATCAACATCCTCCTGGCCAAGATCTACCTGACCGCCATGTTCCCGGGCGTCGAGCCCTGGGTGTTCATCTTCGGTCTGGTGACCGTGATGACCTTCCTGAACCTGCGCGGCATCAATCTGGTGGCCAACTTCAACGGTCTGATCGTGGTGATCCAGCTCGCCATCATCACCCTCTTTATCGGCCTGATGGCGTGGGGCATCTACCACGGTGAAGGCGCGGGCACCCTGATGAGCAGCCGTCCGTTCCACTTCGACTCTGCCCAGATGGTGCCGCTCTTTACCGGTGCGACCATCCTCTGCTTCTCGTTCCTCGGCTTTGACGGTCTGAGCTCCCTCTCCGAAGAGACTCCAAACGCCGGCAAGGTGATCCCCAAGGCGATCGTGCTGACGGCCCTCATCGGTGGCGTCATCTTCGTGGTGGTCTCTTACTGCCTGCAGCTCTACTTCCCGAGCCTCTCCCGCTTCCAGCATCCGGATGCGGTACTGCCGGAGATCGCGCTCTACGTTGGCGGCACCTTCTTCCAGTCCGTGGTACTGGTCTGCACCACCGTTGCAGTGCTGGCCTCCGGCATGGCGGCTCACGCCGGTGTCTCGCGCATCCTCTACGTGATGGGACGTGACCGGATGATCCCGGAGCGGGTGTTTGGCTACATCCACCCGAAATACCGCACCCCGGCCATCAACGTGCTGATGGTGGGCGGTCTGGCCCTCTCCGCCGTGTCGTTTGATCTGGATACCGCGCTGGCGCTGGTCAACTTCGGGGCGCTGGTGGCGTTCAGCTTCGTCAACCTGTCGGTGATCGGTCAGTTCTGGGTGCGCGAGAAGCGCAACAAGACCCTCAAGGATCACCTCATCTACCTGTTGATGCCGCTGCTCGGCGCCGCCACCATCGGTGCCCTGTGGATCAACCTGGAGCAGAGCTCGCTGGAGCTGGGCCTGATCTGGGCTGGCCTCGGCGTGACCTATCTGTTCCTGCGTCTGGCGGTGTTCCGTATCCCGTTCCGTCAGTACGAGGAAGCGGCTGACGCCTGATCCTCTGCGGATAACGGATACACAGAAGGGGAGCCATGGCTCCCCTTCTGCTATTTCACCGGCGCTATATCGCCGATTGTCGATGACCCGCTGGCGGCCCTTGCCGCCGCCCCCCGGCAGCAAGCCGGAAGGCTGACTCATCAACCGTTATTGATCACCGCGGTCGCAGCCGCCTTAAGCGGATCATTGGCCACCGCTTTGACATCCTTGTGGGCTTTTTTCAGCTGATCTTCAGCCTTGTCGGCCTTGCGCTGGGTCGCGTTGACATCATCGCGGACGCCCTGCACGCTGTCGCTCGCCTTGTCGCGCAGATCGGCGGTGCCATTTTTCAGCTCGTCCTTCGCCTTCTCTTTCTGCTGACGCATCAGCATCTCGGTATCACAACGACCCTTGACCCCGACGGAGGCACCCATCGCCTCGTTCTTCAGCGCCTTGTCCAGATTGCACTCCGGCTGCAGCACTGACTTGGCCTGCACACCGACTGACAACAACCCGAGGGAAAGAGAGATAACCCATGCTCGCATCACGCTTATTACTCCACGACTCAAAAGAAACGCCGCAGCATAGCGTCCCGCCCGAGGATCACAAGCCTTATTGTGTCGATAGTCACCTGGCCGCCAGATTATCGGCCTGATCCGTCACCTCTTGTCGAACCGGCCCCGAAAAACCGCAGTCATCAAACCATCACAAAAGTGTCACTTTGTCATATTTCTGTCATTTACCACTGATTAAATGCGCGGGTCATCAACTACCCAAGACGGAACGACCGTCCCAAGAGGCTTTATGCAACACCATCACTCCTTGTCACAGCCGCCCGCGACCCGCGCCCTGTTCAACTGGATGAGTGTCATCGTACTGGTCTACCTGATCCTGGTCGCCGTGGCCGCCATCTCCCACGGCTTCAAAGATTTCTCCGGCGGCGCCGAGGGTGCAGCCCGGATCTTCGCCTTTGCCAACAACCCCTTTGTCGCCCTGCTGCTCGGCATTCTCGCTACCGCGCTGGTGCAATCCTCCAGCACCGTCACCTCGGTGATCGTCGGTCTGGTGGCGGGCGGCCTGCCCATCGGCATGGCCATCCCCATGGTAATGGGGGCCAACCTCGGCACCACCATCACCAACACCATCGTCTCCATGGGTCATATCCGTGACAGATCCGAGTTCCGCCGCGCCTTCGCCGCCGCCACCGTGCACGACTTCTTCAACCTGCTGGCGGTGTTTATCTTCCTGCCGCTGGAGCTGATGTTCGGCCTGCTGCAACACAGCGCCGAGTGGCTGGCCAACCTGCTGGTGGGCTCCGCCGACATGTCGATGAAGGGCATGGATTTCATGAAGCCGCTGACCGCACCGGCCCAGCAGCTGATCGATAGCGCCGTCGCCTTCCTGCCGGGCAAGGGTGCCGCCATCGCCACCATCGTCATCGGTATCCTGCTGATCCTCGCCTGCGTCACCTGGCTCGGCAAAGTGCTGCAACAGGTACTGGTCGGCCGCGCCAAAGAGCTGCTGCACAAGGCGCTGAGCCGTGGCCCGCTGACCGGCATCACCTCGGGTGCATTGGTGACCATCATGGTGCAGTCCTCCTCCACCACCACCAGCCTGATGATCCCGCTGGCCGGTGGCGGCGTGTTCAGCACTCGTCAGCTCTACCCCTTCACCCTGGGGGCAAATATCGGCACCACCATCACCGCCCTGCTCGCTGCCACCGCCATCAGCGGAGCCGGTGCCCAGCTGGCCATGACCATTGCGCTGGTCCACGTGCTGTTCAACGTCTTCGCCGTGGTGCTCATCTATGGCATCCCCTTGCTGCGTGACCTGCCGGTGCGCGCCGCAGAGGGGCTGGCCCGGGTAGGCAGCGAGAACAAGCTGCTGGCACTGGGTTATGTGGCGGGTCTCTTCTTCGCCCTGCCCGCCCTGATGATGGTGGCCGCCAAGTAAGCGCCGCCGCCATGACAAGGGGCGAGTCACCGACTCGCCCCTTTTTGCGTCTACGTCGCCGGGCTTTGCCTGCCCGCTCACATCCTCCCGCCCTGTGGCTCGCCATCAGGAGCGGTGCGCGATAAGATGGCGCCCTCATTGCACTTTTTACATTTCATGGAACAGGAAAAACCGATGAAATTCATACTGATCGCGCTGCTCATTGCCGGTGTGGCCTACTACTTCTACTCCAGCAGCAACAGCAAAAAACAGGCTGTTGAGAACGTGCGGATTGGCGCCGAGTTCCTCGCCAGCAACAAGGAGAAGCCGCTGGTGACCACTACCGCCTCCGGCCTGCAGTACGAAGTGCTGACCCCGGGCACCGGCACCGTTCATCCCACCGCCACCAGCAAGGTGAAGGTGCACTACGAGGGCAAGCTGCTGGACGGTACCGTCTTTGACAGCTCGGTCGCTCGTGGCGAGCCCATCGAGTTTGGTCTCAATCAGGTGATCGCTGGCTGGACCGAAGGGGTACAGCTGATGGTGGAAGGTGAGAAGACCCGTTTCTACATCCCCGCCAACCTCGCCTACGGCGACCGCGCCGCGGGCAAAATCCCGCCGGGATCGGTGCTGATCTTCGACGTAGAGTTGTTGGGTATCCAGTAACCGCGCAGAACGCCCCTGTGGCAATATCCCACTAAGCCTTCGTGCTGATTTTTGATGTGGAGCTGCCGGGCATTCAGTAACAGCGCGTGGCTCATTTCAAAACAGCCTGACTAAACCTGAAAGGGCCGACAAATCACTTGTCGGCCCTCTCTTTTTGCAGCCTTCCTTGCCCCCATCCCTTTCTGCATAACGGCCACCCGCCCATCTGTTGCCCACAAAAAAACCGCCCGAAGGCGGTTTTTACGATGGGATGGCAGAGGCCAAACAGGCGCAAGTCCGGTTAGATGGACTGCTCCTCGCCACCCAGGGCGGCAAACAGCGCCGGGATAAACTGGGCCAGCTCGGAGGTGACCAGCGCGAAGTCGGCATCCAGACGGGCGGCCGGATCTTCGCTGGTGACGTCGTCGTTCTGTTCGCGCAGCTCTTCGCTGAATTTCAGGCGCTTGATGGAGAGATCATCCCCCAGCACGAAGCTGACAGTCTCGCCCCAGTTGAGGGCCAGCTTGGTCACCAGCTTGTCGTTGGCCAAGTGGTTTTTGATCTCGTCGGTCATCAGATCCTGCTGTTTGCAGCGGATGATGCCGCCGTGCTCCATGGCACTGCGCAGCTCGGCTTCGTCTTCCAGAGTGAAGGAAGCGGGCAGATTGCCCTCGTTCAACCACTCGGTCATGGTGATCTCGGGCGGGTTCTTGAGGGCCACCGGCACCACCGGCAGGGAGCCGATGGATTTGCGCAACAGCGCCAGCAGATCGTCCGCCTTCTTGGCAGAACCTGCGTCCACCACCATTAAATTGTCGGCCGGATTGATCCAGGCGAAGGTCTGGCTGGTACGACTAAAGGCACGGGGCAGCAGGGTGTGGAGGATCTCCTCTTTCAGCGCTTCCTTCTCTTTCTTCTTGAGGGCGCGTCCCTGTTCGAACTCGATCGCTTCTACCTTCTCGGCCAGCATCTCCTTGACCACGCTACCGGGCAGCATCTTCTCCTCTTTGCGGGCGCAAATGAGGATGTGGCCGGAGGCAGAGTGGGTCAGGGTTGAGCCGAATTTGCCAAGGGGCTTGACCCACCCGAAACGGGAGATGTCCTGACTGCCGCAAGGGGTGAAGGCACAGGCTTCCAGCTGGGTTTCCAGCTGATCCACGGTCAGGTCAAAGGGGCGGGTAAAGCGATAAATCTGCAGGTTTTTAAACCACATGGCGTCCTCGGTCTCTAGATTGTCCGGCGGGCATTGTACTAGAGAGGCGCTTTGTGATCAGCCAATCATTCTCGCTAAATAAAGGGCGATCGACCTCACAGGGTCTCATTTATAACACCTGAGCCCTTGCCAAGTTCCCCTAGACTGCGAGAGTGCCAGTTGTTAACAAGGATGAAATTATGTTACGGCCAAGTCGCCCGGAAGACATGGAAGAGGTCGTTGAAATCTGGCTGCTGGCCTCCCTGCAGGCCCACGATTTCGTCGATGCCTCCTGCTGGTGGCAGGCCCAGGAGGATCTGCGTACCCGCTATCTCGATCGCGCCGCCATCTGGGTGTTCGAGGAGCGCGGCGATCTGCTCGGTTTTATGGCGCTGGTAGATAACTATCTCGCCGCCCTGTTCGTGCGCCCCGACCGTCAGGGCCGCGGCGTCGGCCACGCCCTGCTGCAGGAGGCCAAGCGTCAGGGTGCGTCGCTCCATGCCAGAGTCTTCGTGGAAAACTCCCAGGCAGTGCGCTTCTACCGCCGCCACGGCTTCGTTATTGAGGCCGAGGAGTCCGATCCCCTCACCGGCCACCCCCAATACCGGATGTGCTGCGAACCAGCCTGAATCGATGCCAGCCCCCTGTTTTACTTGAAAAAAGCACGGGGCATCCTCATCTTGTCCTCATCGGGTGCCACAGGCACCGTCCCTGCAACCGGGCTGCTTTCCAATGAAAATCCTCCATACCGCCGACTGGCACCTTGGCCATCAACTCCATGGTCATGACCGCCGTTTTGAACACGATGCCTTCCTAGATTGGCTGAGCGACACCCTCAAGGCGCGCGAGATCGACGCCCTGTTGGTGGCGGGCGATCTGTTTGATACCGCCAATCCTCCCGCCAGCGCCTGGCAACAGCTCTACCGCTTTCTGGCCAGACTGCGCGCCGAAATGCCCCGCCTCAACATGGTGCTGATCGGCGGCAACCACGATTCCCCCTCCAAGCTCGATGCTCCCCACGAGCTGCTGCGGGCCTTTGACCTGCATCTGGTGGGCAGCATCAGCCGCGACAGTGAGGGCAAGCTCGAGACCGACCGCCTGCTGGTGCCGCTGCAAAACCGGGAAGGCAAAATCGCCGCCTGGTGCGCCGCCGTGCCGTTCCTGCGCAGCAGCGATCTGCGGGTGGAGCAGTTGGCAGAGGGGCAGGACAGGCTGATCGAAGGGGTACGCCAAATCTACGCCGAGGTACTGGCCGAAGGGCGCGCCCGCTGCGGGGAGGAGCTTCCGCTCATCGCCATGGGCCACGCCTATCTGGCGGCAGGCCAGCTCTCGGAGCTGTCGGAGCGGCGGGTGCTCGGTGGCAACCAGCACGCCTTGCCTGCCGATCTCTTTGCCGCGGCTGACTACACAGCGCTCGGTCACCTCCATCTGGCCCAGAGCCCGGCCGAGGGGGTGCACTACAGCGGATCGCCGCTGCCGCTTTCGCTGGCCGAGGCCAACTACAACCATCAGGTGCTGGAAGTGACCTTTGCGGAGGGCAAACTGGCCGGGTTGGAGCGGATCCCGGTGCCCCGCGCAGTGGAGATGATCCGCCTGCCCCAGAGCACCCTCGACGACGCGCTGAACGCCATCGCATCGCTCGAGCTGCCTGCTTGTCCACAAGAGGCTCAGCCCTTCCTCGAAGTGCGGCTGCTGCTGCCCAAGCCCGAGGCCCGCATTCGCGAGCGCATTCTGGCGGCTATCGCAGACAAGCCGGTGCGTCTGGCCCGCATCAGCACCCAGTATCAGGGCTCGGGGGAAGGGCTGGCCGATGGTCGCGAGCGACGCAGGCTCGATGAGCTCTCCCCCACCGAGGTGTTTCGTCTCTGCTATCAGCGCCAGTTTGAAGGGGAGCCCGAAGCACAACTGGTCGCCTCGTTTGAAGAGATCCTGGAGCAGGTGAAGGAGTCTAACCAATGAAAATCTTGTCTCTGTCAGGTGAGAATCTGGCCAGTCTGACCGGCCCCTTCACCATCGACTTTACTAGGGGGGCGCTCGGCGCCGCCGGTCTGTTTGCCATCACCGGCAATACCGGCGCAGGCAAGAGCACCCTGCTCGACGCCATTTGTCTCGCCCTCTACGACGAGATGCCGCGCTTTATCGCCAATCGCAAGAATGTGGCCGAAGTAGGCCGCATGGATGACGAAGAGAAGCTCAAGGCCAACGACGTGCGCGGCATCCTCAGTCGCGGCCACGCCAGCGGCTTTGCCGACGTGCAGTTTCGCGGCTGCGATGGCCGGATCTGGTTGGCCCGCTGGGCGGTGCGCCGGGCGCGAAACCGCTCGGAGGGACGTTTTCAGGCGCAGGAGCGAACCCTGACCGATGTGGAGTCCGGGCAGGTTTTCTCCGGCAGCAAGCGGGAGCTGCAGGATCGCATCGATGAGCTGGTGGGCCTCTCCTGGGAGCAGTTCCGCCGCGCGGTGATCCTGCCGCAGGGGGAGTTTGCCGCCTTCCTCAAATCGGACGCCAACGAGCGCTCCGCCCTGCTCGAACGGATGACCGGCACCGAGCTCTACTCCGCCATTTCCATCCAGACCTATGAGCGGGCGCGGGAAGAGCAGCAGAAGCTGGCCACCATCTCCCAGCGCCTCGGCGACGTGGCGCTGATGGACGATGCGACCCGCGAACAGTGGGTGAACCAGCAGATAAGCCTCTCCACCACCCTCAAGCACGAGCAGCAACAGCAGCAGCTGATGCAGGACTTGCGCGATCTCAACAGCCGCATTGCCGCCCAGCTGCAGGGCTGCGCCGAGGGGCAAGCGGCGCTCGATGCCGCCCTGCAGGCCCACGGCGCCGCGGCCCCCGAGCGCGAGGAGTTTGCCCGCGCCGAGCAGGCGCAAGTGGCCCGCGCCGATCACGACGAGCTGGCCCGCCTCACTCTGGAAGTGCAGCAGCAGGAGAAGGTGATCGCCGAGCTGGGCCCAGAGCTGGCCAAGCTCGAGGAGCAGACCCAGCAGAGCGCCCTCACCGAACAGCAGCTGCTGGCAGAGAAGATCGCCGCCGAGCGCGAATGGGGCGCCCTGCAACCCGAACTCAAGCGGGCGCAGGAGCTCGATACCCGCATCCGGGAAAAAGTGCAGCAGTTGCAGAAGATCCAGCAGGAGGGGGCGCAGGAACGAGACGTGCAGCTCACCCTCGAGCAGGGTTGGCGCGAGCAGAGCCGACAGGTAGAACTGCTCAAGCAGCAGCACCAGCAGTGGGGCCTTTGGCTTGAAGAGCACAAGGAGCTGGCCCCGGTGGCCCGCCAGTGGCAGCCCCTGCTCACCGCCATGCAGGATTGGGCCGAGGATGCCGACAAGCTGCAACAGCTGCTCACCCTGCGAGATCACAAGCTGCGCGCCCTGCAGCAGTTGCAACGCCAGCTGGAGCAAGGTCAGCAGGAGCGCGACTACTGGCAACAGGAGCAGGCGCGGCTACAACAGCAACAGCACGAGTTGCAGGAGCAACAGTGGGAGAACCGCCTCGCCAAGGCGCAGGAGCAGTGGCAACAGCAGACCGAGCAACTGGGTCAACTGCGCCAGCTGCTGGAACTGGCCGACTATGGCCGCAACCACGGCGAACAGCATGATCGCCTGCAGCAGGAGATTGCCCAGCTGGAGCAGGCGCTGAGCAAACTCGCCACCCTCGGCGAAGAGCTGGCGCCGGCCCGCGAGCGGCTCGCCCTGCAGCGGGATGAGGCGCGCAACGCGCTGGAGCAGTCCCGCGCCATCGCCAGCTTCGAGCAGTATCGCCATATTCTGAGCGATGGCTCCCCCTGCCCGCTGTGCGGTTCCGAGGAGCATCCCTACAGCCAGAGCCAGCCGCAGGTGGCGGGCATTCTGGGTCAGCTGGCGGAGCGGGCCCGCAGTCTGGAGCTCGAATGGGAGCGACTCAACCATCAATACATTCAGTGCGAGAGCGAGCGTCAGGAGCTGGCTCGCCAGCTGGCGGTGCGCCAGCAACACCTGCCGGAGCTGGATGCACGCGCCGAGCAGCTGACTCAGCGCTGGCAACAGCTGGGGGGCGATACCCTGCTCGGTCATCCGCTGCCGCTGCGCCAGAGCCCGATTGAGTGGAACGAACTGATGAGCACCCTGCTTGGCCGTGGCCAGGCGCTGGAGCTGGGGTTGGCCCAGAGCCAGCAGCTGCTGCGTCAGGCCCAGCTCGGTCAGCAACAGTTGCAAGGGGTGCGTCAGCAACTGAGCCAGCTGGCGGCCCAACACCAGCAGTTTGACCAGCAGTGGCAGGAGGCCGACCGCCAGCGCATCGCGCTGGAAGGAGAGGTAAGGGGGATGGGCGAGCAGGAAGCGACCCTGCGCCAGCGCCTCGAACAGGGTGCCCAGCGCCTCGACGAACAGATGGGCGGCCAACCGTGGCGCCAGTGGCTCGGCAGCCAGCAGTGGCACGAGTGGCAGCGGGCCTGCGAAGCCTGGCTGCACGGCCAGAGTGAGTGGGAGCGGCTGGCCAGCGAGATCGCCAGCCTGACCCCGGCCCTGAGCGCACAGGAGGCGCGCCTGCAGACCCAGCGCGAGCTGCTGCACAAGCTGGAGCGGGACTACAAGGAGCACGAACAGCAGCGGCAGGGGCTGCTCACCAGCCGAGCCGCCTGTCTGAATGGCGAGGAGATCCCGCTTGTCGAGAGCCGCTGGCAGCAGCGGCTGCAACAGCTCGCCAGCGAACTGGAACTGATGCAAAACGGCGCCCGTGCTCTGCGGGAGCGGCAGACCGAACTCAAGACCCGCCTCACCCATGTGGAGCAGGAAAAGCAGACCAGCAGCCGCCGCAAGCGGGAGGTGCTGGGACGCTGGGCAGCCCACGCCAGCAACCTCGGCATCGCCGAGTATGACCTGCGCCGCCTGCTCGCCATCACCCCCGATGAGCTCAAGGCTCGGCGCACAGCCCTGCAAGGGCTGGAAGATGCCCTTGGCGAGGCGCGTACCCGTCTTGCCGAGCGGCAACGGGCGCTGGCGCTGGAGGAGAGCAAGCGGGATCGCTATCGGGAGCATCACCCCGAGCTGGCCGCCCTGCCGGATGCAGCGCTGAGCGAGCAGCTGGCTGCGCTCGATGCTCGCTGCCGCGCCCTTGAAGAGCAGCTGTTCGAGTGCAAGAGCAAGCTGGCACAGGCCGAAGCCGCAGCCCTCAAGGCGGGCAGCCTGCAACAGGAGCTGGCCGCCCAGCAGGCCGTGGCCGACCACTGGCAGCAGCTGTGCGATCTGATTGGGCAAGCCAACGGCGCCAAGTTCCGCACCTTCGCCCAGAGCCTCACCCTCGAACGCTTGCTGCTGGAGGCCAACGCCCAGCTCGCCGAGCTGTCGCCGCGCTACCGGCTGGAGCGGGTGCCCGGCACCGATCTGGCGCTGCAGGTGGTGGATCTCGACATGGGGGACGAGGTGCGCTCGGTGGACTCCCTCTCCGGCGGCGAGAGCTTCCTGGTGTCGCTGGCACTGGCGCTGGCCCTCTCCAGCCTCTCGTCACGGCAGACCCAGGTCGAGTCGCTGTTTATCGACGAGGGGTTCGGCACCCTCGATCCGGACAGCCTGGATCTGGCGCTCGCCAGCCTCGACTCCCTGCAAGCAGCCGGTCGCCAGATTGGGGTCATCTCCCACGTCCAGACCCTGGTAGAGCGGATTGGCGTGCAGATCAGGGTTGAAGCCCTCGGCGGCGGCGAGAGCCGGGTGCTGGTCCCCTGAGTCCCATCGGTTCAATCAGCAGCACCATCGGCTCAACCCCCACGCCGTAAACGACAAGACCCCGCCAATTGGCGGGGTCTTGCTGAGAGGCTATCAACCGAAGCGGTAGGCGCCCATATAGAGGCTGCCGCCATCCCAGCTTTCGTGCAGCCGGGTCGGTGCCACACCATCGGCCGCCCCCAGCGCCACAAAGAGCGGGCGCAGGTGGTCGTCGTGGGGATGGGACTCCACCGCTCCGGGAGCCAGCCGACGATAGTCGAGTAGCGCCAGTCGATCCTCGTCGGCCATCTTCTGCTCCAGCCAACCGACAAACTGGCTGGCCCACTCCGGTACTGGCGAGCCTTCCGGCGCCAGCGCCCGCAGGTTGTGGGTGATGGCGCCGGAGGCGAGGATGCCAATCCCCTGACTGCGCAGCGCCCCCAGCACCTCCCCCAGTTGCCACAACTGGGCCGGAGTGAAGCTTGCGGGGATGGAGATCTGCACCAGCGGGATCTCGCTGTTTGGGTCAATCAGGGAGAGGGGCGACCAGACCCCGTGATCCAGCTCGCGCCGTACCGGGATGGCGGTCAGTCCGGCCAGCGCCAGCTGGTCGCTCACCCCTTGCTGCAACCACTCGGGGCTGCTGGCAGGCCAGCGCATCCGGTAGAGGGGTTCGGGAAAGCCGTAAAAGTCGTACATCAAGGTCGGTTTGGGCTCGACGTTGATCTGCAGCTCGCGGCTGAACCAGTGGGCGGAGATGACCACCAGCCCCTTGAGCTCACCCAGACGCAGGGTTCGCAGAAAGCGGGTGGCGGGTTGCTCACGCAGCACCAGATCCGGTGCGCCGTGAGAGATAAACCAGACGGGGGCGAGGGACATAAAGCGGACTCCAACAAGGTATCAGGGGGCGATACCGGAGGGGATATCGCTGTTGGAATTGATTATCCCCCCGCCACTTAAGGTGAACAATCCAGCAAGATAGATAAGCACTATCAACCAATGGTTGATAATTTCACTCCTTCTCTCCTTCCTTCACGACCGGGAAGCGGCAATAGATATCAAGGCTGCGGCGCATCCAGCAGCGGTCGGGGAGCGCGAAGCGCCATCCGGGTCGCGGCACTGTGGTCCTGCCACTCTCGCCACGCCAATCCCTCGGCCGCCGCCTCCCCTTTTACCGGGTGGAAAATGAGTGCGAGCAGACCAGCGTTGTCAGGCCAGTCGCGGGCTGGCAGTGCCTGAACCAGCAGCAGAGTGGTGCCCAGCAAGAGCAGAGTCCATCCGGTTTCATGGCTGTTTTTCATCCCGACCTCCTTCACCCGTGCGCCAATGAACTAACATTTTTGCGCAAGCCGGTGACAAGACGGTGACAGCGGACGGGTGGTCATTTTACAACATCTGAACCTCAACCCGGCCAAACAACCACAGATGGCAACATTTGTATCCCTTCAGCCCTAACCTGTGGCCGTATGCTCTAAAATGTGACTCACAGGAAAACGTTATCCCTGAAAAGAAAACGTTATCTGGTCAAAACGTTGTTTCTGGATCATAAAAAGATTCCAAAAACTGGTGTATATTGCTCGGCGGAAATTCCTTAACCATGAAGATTGACATGAAAAAGACCAAAATTGTCTGCACCATCGGTCCGAAGACCGAATCCAAAGAAATGCTGGCCAAAATGCTGGACGCCGGCATGAACGTCATGCGCCTGAACTTCTCCCACGGTGACTACGCCGAGCACGGCAGCCGCATCAGCAACCTGCGCGCTGTGATGGCCGAGACCGGCAAGCACGCAGCTATCCTGCTGGACACCAAGGGTCCGGAAATCCGTACCATGAAGCTGGAAGGCGGCAACGATGTCGCGCTGGTCGCTGGCCAGACTTTCACCTTCACCACCGACCAGACCGTGGTTGGCAACAAAGACAAAGTGGCTGTGACCTATGCAGGTTTCGCCAACGATCTGCGCGTCGGCAACCGCATCCTGGTTGATGACGGCCTGATCGGTCTGGACGTTATCGAAATCACCGAGCGCGAAGTTATCTGTAAAGTGCTGAACAACGGTGACCTGGGCGAGAACAAAGGCGTTAACCTGCCGGGCGTCTCCATCAAGCTGCCGGCCCTGGCCGAGAAAGACAAGCGCGACCTGATCTTCGGTTGCGAGCAAGGCGTTGATTTCGTTGCTGCTTCTTTCATCCGTAAGAAAGAAGACGTTCTGGAAATCCGTGAGCACCTGAAAGCCCACGGTGGCGAGAACATCCAGATCATCTCCAAGATCGAAAACCAGGAAGGTCTGGACAACTTCGACGAGATCCTGGCTGTTTCCGACGGCATCATGGTTGCTCGTGGCGACATGGGCGTAGAAATCCCGGTTGAAGAAGTTATCTTCGCCCAGAAGATGATCATCGCCAAGTGTAACAAAGCCCGCAAAGTGGTTATCACTGCCACCCAGATGCTGGACTCCATGATCAAGAACCCGCGTCCGACCCGCGCCGAAGCTGGCGACGTGGCCAACGCCATCCTGGACGGTACCGACGCAGTGATGCTGTCCGGTGAATCCGCCAAGGGTAAGTACCCGCTGGAAGCCGTGACCATCATGGCCACCATCTGCGAGCGTACCGATGCCGTGATGCCGTCCAACCTGTCTGCTGCCAACGACAGCAACAAGCTGCGCATCACCGAGGCCGTATGTAAAGGCGCCGTAGAGACCTCCGAGAAGCTGGACGCCCCGCTGATCGTGGTAGCTACCGAAGGCGGCAAATCTGCCAAGGCCATTCGCAAGTACTTCCCGAAAGCCTGGATCCTGGCTATCACCACCAACAAGAAAACTGCTGCCCAACTGGTTCTGACCAAGGGTGTGGTTGCTCACGTGGTTGACAGCATCGCCTCTACCGACGATTTCTATCGCATCGGTAAAGAAGCCGCGCTGGAAATCGGCATGGGTCTGAAAGGTGACGTGGTTGTGATGGTCTCCGGTGCTCTGGTACCGAGCGGCACCACCAACACCGCTTCTGTTCACGTTCTTTAATCAGAGCTGAACGAGTTGAAAACGGCGCCTGCGGGCGCCGTTTTTTTTATCCCCCCCCCCTGCTTACCTGACAAGCCCGGTGTTAGAATCCACGCGAATTTAATCTATGCGGGAAATCTCCCGAATATCGCGTAATAACCCGGAAGTTATATGCCCTCAATACGTTTTAAAAGAGTCTCGGCCACCCTGTTGCCGCTGCTCTGTTTAATCGCCAGCCTCTGCGTCCCGCAAGCCATGGCGCAAGATGCCCCCTCTCGCAATTCCGTTCAGCGAGCACTGGATGGTCTGGGTAAATCAGAGACCCTGACCGTCAGTCAGCAAGCGGATCAGAAGTTGCTGACCGAGACCCTCGCGCTGCTCGACAGCATCGACAAGGAAGAGGCGAAGGCCAAGACCCAGGCACAGCGGATCCGCAACCTGCCCACCGAACTCAAAGAGATCAGCACCAGGCTCGATGCCCTGACCAAGGGCAAGAGTGTCGAGCAGATCAAGAGCGAATACGCCAGCATGAGTCTGGCGGAGCTCGACAGCCGTCAGCCGGAAGTGCTGGCCAACATGCAGGAAGCCCAGGAGGCCCTCGGCACCATCGGCAGCCAGCTCACCAGCCTGCAGACCCTGCCGGAGCGGGCGCAGGCCAGAATGAGCCACGCCTATCAGCGCAGTCAGGAGATCCGCAGCCGTCTCAACGCCGGTGAAAGCGTCTCCAGCGCCGAGAAGATGAAGCTCAATGCCGAGTTAGCGCTGATCGATCTGCAACTGGCCCAGTTGCAAAAGGATCTGGATAACCGTACCAGCATGCAGGATCTGGCGGTCAAGCAGCGCGACTATCAGAGTGCCCGTCTCGCCATCGAAGAGCAGAAACTGCAGTTGCTGCAGGAGCAGAGCAGCGCCAAGCGTCTCGGCGACACCGAGAAGACCGCCGAGCAGACCGGTGAGCTGGTGGCGACCGAAGACAGCCCGCTGGTGCAAAAAGAGCAGGAACTCAACCACCAGCTCAGCCAGCAGCTCATCACCGCCACCACCAGCCTCAACTCGCTGGTACAAAAAAACCTGCAAGCCAAGAGCTGGCTGGAGCGCGGTACCCAGACCGAGCGCAACCTGAACGAACAGGTGCAGATGCTCAAGGGCAACCTGCTGCTGTCACGCATCCTCTATCAGCTCTACCAGCAGCTGGAAGCGGCCCCCTCTATCGCCGTCAAGAATCTGGAAGAGCAGATCGCCGACCTCCACCTGGCCCAGTTCGAA
Source organism: Aeromonas sp. QDB11 (assembly GCF_027705265.1). Lineage (NCBI taxonomy): Bacteria > Pseudomonadati > Pseudomonadota > Gammaproteobacteria > Aeromonadales > Aeromonadaceae > Aeromonas > Aeromonas sp. QDB11. Next base: position 24,642 of record NZ_JAPDBM010000052.1, read on the forward strand.
CTGAGCCAGCAACGTGACCAGCTGTTCCAGAAGAACCTCTATCTGGACAACCTGATCGCCGGCAGCAAAGAGCCGGTCAGCGAAGAGGACAAGGCCAACCTTGCCAAGTTGCTCGACACCCGCATCAATCTGCTCGATCAGCTCAACCGCCAGCTCGACAGCCAGCTCACCAACGCCATCAGCCTGCAGCTGACCCAGCAGCAACTGGCGCGGATCTACGCCTCCATCGAATTTACCCTGCAACAACATATCTTCTGGGTCAGCAGCAACAAGCCCATCGACAGCAAGTGGTTTATCAGCTGGCCCGCCCAGGCCTACAAACAGGCCTCCGACTGGGTACTGAAACCGGACTGGAAACGCTGGCGCGAAGAGTTGCTGGGGATCTCCCTGCTCGCCTTCCCGCTGTTGCTGATCGGCGGCCTGCTGGTCTGGAAGCGCCCGACACTGGTTGAACGACAGAAGAAGATTGCCAAGGATCTTGGCCGTTTCCGTCAGGACAACCAATGGCACACCCCTGTCGCGCTCTTCTACACAGTGCTGCATCGCCTGCCGGGCAGCCTGTTCATCCTGGCTGGCGGCTTGCTGCTCACCTATTGCGGTCTGCTCAGCCCCAAGCTGATGTTCCAGATCACCCTGAACCTCGCCCTCGGTTACCTGGTATTCAGCGTCTATCTGGCGGTCATGCGTCCGGGTGGCATCGCCGAAACCCACTTCCGCATTCCAAAAGCGGAGCTGCAAGCCAAGCGCTCCAGCATGCGCTACCTCTGGTTGCCACTGCTGCCGCTTATCATGCTCGCGACCAAGGCGGTGGTTGAACCCTCCACCCTGGGCAATGACGTGATCGGTCAGGCCATGACCCTGCTCCTGTTGGGACTGGCCGCCTATCTGGTGTTCCCCATCTCCCGCGCCCGCATCAAGGGCGAGGTGAGCATACAGAAGTCGCTGATCGCCATCGCCCTGGCGCTGGCACCGGTGGCACTGATCGTGCTGGCGATGCTCGGTTACTACTACACCGCGCTGAAGCTGACCGGTCGCCTGATCGAATCCTTCTACCTCATCATCATCTGGAGCCTGGTCTACCGCACCGCCCTGCGTGGTCTGGAGCTGGCCGCCCGTCGTCTGGCCTACCGCCGCGCGGTAGCCAAGCGCGAGCACAAATCTTCGGAAGATGCGGAAGGTGGCGAGTCCGTCGAAGAGCAGCCTATGGATCTGGAGGATGTCAGCCAGCAATCCCTGCGTCTGACCCGTACCGTGCTGCTGCTGATCTTCGGCGTCGCCTTCTACTGGCTCTGGTCCGATCTGGTGGCGGTATTCTCCTACCTCGACAGCATGGTGCTGTGGCACCGCAGTGAAGGCACCGGCGCCAACGCCGTGCTGTTCCCCATCAGCCTGAGTGACGTGCTGATCGGCTTCCTGCTGCTCGGCGGCGCCTGGTCACTGGCGCGCAACCTGCCCGGTTTGCTGGAAGTACTGATACTCTCCAAGCTCAATCTGGCCCAGGGTACCGCCTACGCCATCACCACCATGCTCAACTACGTGCTGATCGGCTTCGGCTCCCTGACCGCCCTCTCTATGATGGGCGTGCAGTGGGACAAGCTGCAGTGGGTAGCGGGTGGTCTGTCGGTCGGTATCGGTTTCGGTATGAAGGAGATCCTCTCCAACTTCGTCTCCGGCATCATTATCCTGTTCGAGCGTCCGGTGCGGATCGGTGACACCGTCACCATCGGATCCTTCTCCGGTACCGTCTCCAAAATCCGTATCCGCGCCACCACCCTGACCGACTTCGACCGCAAAGAGGTGATCATCCCCAACCAGCAGCTGATGACCGAACGGCTGATCAACTGGTCGCTGAGTGACACCGTCACCCGGGTGATCGTGCGGGTGGGCGTGGCGTACGGCTCGGATCTGGAGCTGACCCGCACCCTGCTCAAACAGGCGGCCGATGAAAACAGCCGGGTGCTGAAAGACCCGGCCCCCATCGTCTACTTCCTCACCTTCGGTGCCAGCACTCTGGATCACGAGCTGCGCTTCTTCGTGAGCGAACTGGGTGACCGCAACCCGGCAGTGGACGAGTTGAACCGCAAGATCGACCAGCTGTTCCGCGAGAACGGCATCGAGATCGCCTTCAACCAGATGGATGTCTACATCAAGAACATGCAAGGTGAAGAGCAGAAGGTGGAGTCCAACTCCGCCGCTCTGCCGCCCCCCGCGGAAGATGGCAAACAGCCAGTCTGATAGCGAAAGGCAATGATCTGATGGCAACAGCCGCTCACCCAGGTGAGCGGCTTTTTTTATACGGCTCAGGTCAACGAGGCGGTTGGCGGGTAACGGGTCTGCGGGAAACGGATGACCAAAATGACTCGCATGAAGACCGTTATCATCGAGTCGCACAGGATTGTTCATGACATCGCGTCAGCCGACACCATAAAGCGGTTTACCACCACACGGCTCTCACCTATGGTAAAGCATGCAAAAGATGCATCGAGGAGTCGCTTTCCCCATGAATGACCGAGAACTGCAACAGATCCTGTTTCGCTCCTTCGATGTGATCCCGCTGCCTATTCTGGTGTCAGAATCCATTGCCCGTCACGATGGCCGCTCGCCCGACATGATCCCGCAGCGGCGCCACCGCTTCCTGAACAAAGCCTTCCTTGAGCAGCTCGGCTACGACCTTGCCGAGCTGCCGGACATGGCCTCCTGGTTTCGACTTGCCTACCCGGATGAAGGGTATCGCCGCACCATCATCGACTCCTGGCACTCGCAGGTGGAACAGAGCTTGTCGCAAGGGCTGGAGGTCGCCGAGATGCCTGCGCTGATCCGCTGCAAGGGCGGCCAGTCACGCTGGTTTATCGTCACCGCCCAGCTGGGGGCAGATGCCATCCCGGATGGCCATATCGTCACCTTTCGTGATATCCACGACCTGCAGTGCATGGTGGAAGAGGTAAGCCGCCTCTCCTGCACCGATCCCCTCACCGAGCTGACCAACCGGCGCGGTGCCCAGCAGCAGTTGCAGGCCCTCTGGTTGCAGGGTGAACCCCTCTCGGTGGTGCTGGGGGATATCGACCATTTCAAGCAGGTCAACGACCGCTACGGCCATCCTGCGGGCGATGCCGCGCTCTGCACCGTCGCCCACGCCATGGCGAGTCAGCTGTTGCCGGGGGAGAGTCTGGCCCGCTGGGGCGGGGAGGAATTTCTGCTGATCCTGCCGGGTTGCGACATTGAACAGGCGGCGCGGCGCGCCGAACAGCTGCGCCAGCATGTCAGTACCACCCGTGTGCCGTGGCAGGGGGATCAGCTCTCCCTCACCATCAGCCTGGGGTGTGCCAGCATGAAGGGGCAAGAGGGCATCGACTACCTGCTGATGATGGCCGACCGGGCCCTTTATCAGGCCAAGGATCAGGGCCGTAACCGGGTTGTCATCTCGGCACAATAGCCTGGTGACCAGAAGGGGAAGCCGACACGCGGCCATAAAAAAACCGAAGCACCAGGCTTCGGTTTTTTACTGCAGCAACTGGCGTGAGCCAGCCGGGCATTACTTCTTGATACGGATAACCGGGGTCTCGCCCACAGTCACAGCACCCGTCATTTTGATCAGCTCTTTGATCTCGTCCATGTTGGAGATGACAACCGGAGTCAGGGTAGACTTGGCTTTCGCTTCCAGAACGGCCAGATCGAACTCGATGATGGTGTCGCCGCGCTTGACCTGTTGGCCTTCCTGAGCGATACGGGTGAAGCCTTCGCCTTTCAGTTCAACGGTGTCGATACCGAAGTGAACGAACAGCTCGATACCGGAGTCGGATTCCAGAGAGAACGCGTGGTTGGTCTCGAAAATCTTGCCGATGGTGCCATCGCACGGTGCAACCATCTTGTTGCCAGCCGGCTTGATAGCGATACCGTCACCAACGATCTTCTCGGCGAAGACAACGTCAGGCACATCTTCGATCGGCACGATTTCGCCAGACAGCGGAGCAAAGATTTCGATGCCGCCGGTGTCAGAGCTATCGTCGGAAACCAGTTTCTTCAGTTTGTCGAACAGACCCATATAAAGCTCCTAGAGATGATTTGTCGCTGTTTGCAGCCGATCTTAGCAGACTGCCTTCTGCTTAATAAAGTTATCTACGCATGCTTCGATTTCAGCGGCGGTGGCAAAGCTCAGTGCTTGATCAGCCATGGCCTTCACATCTTCGAAGTTGGTGTTGCGGATAAGCTTCTTGATACGCGGTACAGAGATGGCGCTCATTGAGAACTCATCCAGACCCATACCCAGCAGCAGCAGGGTGGCGCGCTCGTCACCAGCCAGTTCACCACACATACCGGTCCACTTGCCTTCGGCGTGGGACGCATCGATAACCATCTTGATCAGCGTCAGGACGGAGGGTGACAGCGGGTTGTACATGGCGGAGATCATCTCGTTACCACGATCGACAGCCAGGGTGTACTGGGTCAGGTCGTTGGTACCGATACTGAAGAAATCCACTTCCTTGGCCAGATGATGAGCCATCACGGCAGCGGCCGGGGTCTCGATCATGATACCCACTTCAATGGATTCATCAAAGGCTTTGCCTTCGGCACGCAGTTCGGCTTTCAGCGTCTCTACGGTAGCTTTCAGGCTACGGAACTCTTCGACAGAGATGATCATCGGGAACATGATGCGCAGTTTGCCGAAGGCAGAGGCACGCAGAATGGCCCGCAGCTGAGCGTGCATGATGTCTTCGCGGTCGAAGAAAATACGCACGGCACGCCAGCCCAGGAAGGGGTTCATCTCTTTCGGGAAATTCATGTACGGCAGCTCTTTGTCGCCGCCAATGTCCATGGTACGCACGATGATCGGCTGATCCGGCATCGCTTCGGCCACTTCTTTGTAGGCTTTGAACTGCTCGTCTTCGGTCGGCAGCGCGTCACGGTCCATGAACAGGAACTCGGTACGGTACAGACCCACGCCTTCGGCGCCATTGCGGATGGCACCTTCGGTATCCTTGACGGTACCGATGTTGGCGCACACTTCGACCTGATGACCATCCAGAGTGATGGCAGGCAGGTCTTTAAGCTTGGCCAGCTCATCTTTCTCGGCTTGGAACTGAGCCTGGAACTTCTTGGCTTCGCTCAGCTGTTCAGCAGTCGGATTGATGATGATCTGGTTGTTGATCGCATCCAGCACCAGCATGTCACCGTTCTTGACGCGCTCGGTGATGTCGTTGGTACCCACGATGGCCGGCAGCTCCAGAGAGCGGGCCATGATGGAGGTGTGAGAGGTACGGCCACCGATGTCGGTAACGAAACCCAGCACATATTTCAGGTTGATCTGAGCGGTTTCAGACGGGGTCAGGTCTTTGGCGACCAGAATGACCTCTTCGTCGATGGTGCTCAGGTTGACAACGGCGATGCCCAGTACGTTCTTGACCAGACGGGTACCGATGTCACGGAAGTCGGTTGCGCGTTCGCGCAGATAAGGGTCATCCAGTTCGGCCATCATCTTGGCGTACTGTTCGATCACCTCATAGATGGCTTTGTCAGCGGAAGCCTTGTTCTCTTTGATGAAGGATCTGATATCCCCTTCCAGCTCCTCATCTTCGAGCAGCATGATGTGGCCTTCGAAGATGGCCTCTTTTTCCTCACCGAAGGTACGACCGGCCATCTCTTTGATGGCTTCCAGCTGAGCAGCTGACTTGGTACGAGCTTCGAGGAAACGGTTGATCTCGGCATCAATCTGCTCGGCGGGAATCTTGCCCTGATTGATAACGATTTCATCTTCTTTAAGAAGAAGCGCCTTGCCGAATGCGATACCGGGGGACGCAAGAATGCCAGATATCATAATCCTTCCTATTAAAACGACTGTGGGGGAGGAATAAAGCTGGATTACTCCAGCTCGTCCATCAGGGCAACCAGCTTCTCAACAGCTTGTTGAGCATCCGGGCCGTCAGCCTGGATAGTCACGTTGGTACCCTTGGTCAGGCCCAGGGTCTGCAGCTTGAACAGGCTCTTGGCGCTGGCGGACTTGCCACCGGAGACCACAGTGATCTCGCTTTGGAATTCTTTGGCTTCTTTCACGAACTGAGCTGCCGGACGGGTGTGCAGGCCGTTTTCAGCAGTAATAACAACAGACTTCTCGTACATGGTTTCACCCCATATTATTGATATTTTTTGGTGGATTGGTCGTTTTTGAAGCGCCCTGACCCACCGTGTCAGTATGGATATGTTGTAAAGTAACGAAAGCAGACCCGCAATGGTTTAATCCAGGTCAAGTTTCTGTGCAGTAATCGGCGCGCTGGTTGGCAATTTTCAGTTATTGGGCTACAAGCCGCATCAGGACTGGCCTGAAATTATTTTATAACGAAAAATAACACTTTGTTACTTTGTGATACCCAGCCAGCAAACACCGCGTGACGCCGCACAGGATATGAGATTTACCGCGGAATGTCTGCTTTTTTTCTCACTCCGGAACTTGTTATTTTACCCCAAAAAATAAGGATCAAGTGACACTAACAGGGGTTGAGTCTAGCCCATAAAGAAGCGGCGCTCCTGAGAGCGCCGCTGTTTTGAAAGATTCCGATCAGTTACTGCTGCAGTTCCTGCTCGCTGAACACCCCGGCAAACAGGGCGCTGGAGAGGTAACGCTCCGCCGCGCTCGGCAGGATGACCACAATGGTTTTACCCGCAAATTCCGGCAGCTCGGCCAGACGGCTGGCAGCCACCACCGCAGCACCGGAGCTGATACCGGCCAGGATCCCCTCCTCCTCCATCAGGCGGCGGGCCATCTCGATGGCTTCGTCGCTGGTCACCTTCTCCACCCGATCGATGAGGGAGAGGTCGAGGTTACCCGGGATAAAACCGGCGCCGATCCCCTGGATCTTGTGGGGACCCGGTTTGATCTCTTCACCGGCCAGCTTCTGGCTGATGACCGGCGACTCGGCCGGTTCGACCGCAACAGAAACCACCGCCTTGCCTTGCGTCTGCTTCAGATAGCGGGAGACACCGGTAATGGTGCCGCCGGTACCGACCCCGGCCACGAACACATCCACTTCGCCATCGGTGGCATCCCAGATCTCGGGGCCGGTGGTCTTTTCGTGGATCTCAGGGTTGGCCGGGTTTTCAAACTGTTGCAGCAGCACATACTTGCCCGGCTCGGATTCGAGGATCTCGTTGGCCTTGGCAATGGCCCCCTTCATGCCGAGCGGCCCTTCGGTCAGCACCAGATTGGCGCCGAGCGCCTTGAGCAGCTTGCGGCGCTCCAGGCTCATGGTAGCGGGCATGGTCAGGGTAATGGGATAGCCGCGAGCTGCCGCGACAAAGGCCAGAGCAATACCCGTGTTGCCGCTGGTAGGCTCGATGATCTCCTTACCCTTGGTCAGGATGCCGCGCTTCTCGGCATCCCAGATCAGGTTGGCACCGATCCGGCACTTGACGCTGAAGCTGGGGTTACGGCTCTCGATCTTGGCCAGCACGCGGCCTTTGGTAACACGGTTGAGACGAACCAGCGGGGTGTGACCGATAGTCTGGCTGTTGTCCTCAAAAATTTTGCTCATGGTGCTATCCCTGTGTTTGTTACGACGATGAAACAAGATTACCCTGTGGTTTCTGAATGAGAAGTGACTATTCGTTATAACCATATGGTATTACAACATATAGAGCTTATTCTCTCTGGCCCCTGACTACGGGCGCCAATCGTCAAAGGAACCGACGTTATGGGATTTTCAGGAAGCAGCGATTATCTCGCCTCCGATGCATTGAGGATGGCTGTCAATGCCGCCATCACCCTCGAAAAACCGCTGCTGATCAAGGGGGAGCCGGGCACCGGCAAGACGGTGCTGGCGGAAGCAGTCGCCGACTATCTCGACACCGACCTGATTGCCTGGCATATCAAGTCCACCACCAAGGCCCAGCAGGGGCTCTACGAATATGATGCGGTGGCCCGGCTGCGCGACTCCCAGCTCGGCGACCCCAGAGTGGCCGATATCAGCCACTACATTCGTCAGGGTAAACTGTGGCAGGCCTTCAGCGCCGAGCAACGGCCGGTGCTGCTGATCGACGAGATTGACAAGGCCGACATCGAATTCCCCAACGATCTGCTGCTGGAGCTGGATCGGATGGAGTTCGACGTCTACGAAACCGGCGAGCGAGTCAAGGCACGCCAGCGGCCGGTGGTCATCATCACCTCCAACAACGAGAAAGAGCTGCCGGACGCCTTCCTGCGCCGCTGTTTCTTCCACTACATCCGCTTCCCCGACAAGGCCGAGATGCAGGCCATCGTCAAACTTCACTACCCCGATCTCAAGGAGAGCCTGCTCGGCGAGGCGATGGATCTCTTCTTCGAGCTGCGCGAGGTAGAGGGGCTGCGCAAGAAGCCCTCCACCTCGGAGCTGCTGGACTGGATCCGGCTGCTACTGGCCGACAATATCGCCCCCGAGGCGATGCGCGCCCGCGAGCCGGGCAAGCTGGTACCCGCGCTATACGGCGCCCTGCTCAAGACCGAGCAGGATCTGCATCTATTCGAGAAGCTCGCCTTTCTGGCCCGGCGCGGCAGCTGACCCATGCTGATCGACTTTTTTACCCACCTGCGCCGCCACAAGCTCCCGTGCAGCCTGCGCGAGCTACTGGATTTGCACGCCGCACTGGCTGCCCGGCTGGTCGCTGTCGATATGGGCGAGTTCTATCAGCTCTCCCGCTGCATCATGGTGAAAGATGAGGCCCACTACGATCGCTTCGATCGCGCCTTCGCCGAATACTACGAAGGGCTGGACGCCATTCCCCTGCTGCCGGAAAGCCTGCCCGAGGAGTGGTTGCGCAAGGAGTTCGAACGGCTGTTGAGCCCCGAGGAGAAAGCGTTACTCAAATCCCTCGGCGGACTCGACAAGCTGCTGGAGACACTCAACCAGCGGTTAAGCGAGCAGAAAGAGCGCCACGCTGGCGGCAACAAGTGGGTGGGGACCGGTGGCAGCAGCCCGTTTGGCCACGGCGGTTTTCACCCAGAGGGAGTCCGCATGGGTGGAGAGGGCCAGCACGGCAAGGCGGTCAAGGTGTGGGAGGCTCGTCACTATCGCAACTTCAGCGACGACTCGCCGCTCGGCCAGCGTGCCATCCAGCTGGCACTGCGCAAGCTCAGACGCTGGGTGCGCAAAGGCAATCCCGACGAACTGGATCTCGACGACACCATCAGCAGCTCTGCCCGGCAGGGATGGCTCGATGTGAAGCTGCGACCCGAGCGCCACAACGGGGTGAAGCTATTGGTCTTTTTCGATGTGGGGGGCTCCATGGATGCCCACGTGGCCGAGGTGCAACGCCTCTTCTCCGCCCTGCGCCACGAGTTCAAGCATCTGGAGTACTTCTATTTTCACAACTGCCTCTACGACTTCGTCTGGAAGGACAACAACCGCCGCTTTGAGGAGCGGTTCGATACCCTGCGGCTGCTGCGCACCTACGGCAGCGACTACCGGGTGATCCTGGTGGGGGATGCCACCATGGGCCCCTATGAGATCACCTGGCCGGGCGGCAGTGTCGAGCAATGGAACGAGGAGTCGGGTCAGGTGTGGCTCACCCGCTTGCAGCAACACTTTCCCAAACTGGTGTGGATCAACCCCACCCCGCGCCGGGAGTGGCTCTGGCACCCCTCGATAAAATTGATGAATGATGTGGTTGGCGGGCGGATGCATCCGCTGACCCTGGCGGGTCTCGCTGCGGCGATCGACCAGCTATAACCTTCTCTACCCTATAAACCGACAAGCCGGGAACGCACCCGGCGAGGAGCAAAGATGACCTCTATCGTGATCAGTGGCTCAGGCCTCTATACCCCACCCTTTGCCGTCAGCAATGAAGAGCTGGTGGCCGCCTTCAACCAGTATGTGGATCTCTACAACGAGGAGAACGCCTCCGCCATCGACGCCGGCCAGCTCTCCGCCAAGCAGCATTCCAGCTGCGAGTTCATCGAGAAGGCCTCCGGCATCAAGAGCCGTTATCTGGTGAGCCGCGAAGGGGTGCTCAACCCCGACATCATGCAACCACTGCTGGCGGAGCGGCCCGATGAGATGCCCTCCATCATGGTGGAGATGGCGGTGGCCGCCGCCGAGCAGGCGCTGATCGCCGCCGATCGCGAGCCGGGGGAGATCGATCTGGTCATCGTCGCCGCCTCCAACATGCCGCGCCCCTATCCGGCACTGGCCATCGAGCTGCAGCACTATCTGGGGGCGAGCGGCATGGCCTTTGACATGAACGTGGCCTGCTCGTCCGCCACCTTCGGCATCAAGACAGCCGCCGACATGCTGGCAGCCGGCACAGCCAACGTGGCGCTGGTGGTCAATCCGGAGATCTGCTCGGGGCACCTCAATTTTCGCGATCGGGATAGTCACTTTATCTTCGGCGATGCCTGCACCGCGGTGCTGCTGGAGCGGGAGGCCGATTGCAAGGTGGCCAATCCGTGGCAACTGGTGGCCAGCACGCTGGTGACCCAGTACTCCAACAACATCCGCAACAACTTCGGCTTTCTGAACCGTCTCAGCCCGCGTACCCGCTACAGCGACGACAAGCTGTTTCGCCAGCAGGGGCGCAAGGTGTTCAAGGAGGTGTTGCCGCTGGTGTGCGACCAGATCGCCAACCAGCTCGACGAGCAGGGCTGGCCTGCCGATAGCCTGAACCGGCTCTGGCTCCATCAGGCCAACCTCACCATGAACCAGTTCATTGGTCGCAAGCTGCTGGGCCACGATGCCAGCCAGCAGGAGGCGCCCAGGGCTGACGCATCAGTGTTTATACTTTGAACAACCCCATACATTCGAACAAATATTGTTCATTCAGACAGCAGAG
>NZ_JAPDBM010000053.1:0-35392 GCF_027705265.1 Aeromonas sp. QDB11
GTTGCGCTCACACTCTGGCCAGACCCTTCGCTGTTGCCGCTGGTCAGCGCATCTTCGTGCACCTGACCGGCAACCCGAACCTGCGCCTCTTCACCGCCAGCAAGTACCGGCACATCATCTTCCACGTTGATGGCAAAACTCCCCGCCGGAAAGCCACCTGTCAGCGGGTCTCCGTCACCATCGGTGGCGGTCAGTACGCCAGAAAAGTCGATGCCCATAGCCGACAGTTGCTCACTGTCGTTACCATCTGCAACCGGATGGTCCAGTGGACCACTCAAGGTAAAGCTGTAGCTGCCATCGGCACCCACAGTCAGGGTAAAGATCGGCACGCTACCCGCACTGGCTGTCAGCACATTGCCCGCCACACTGTAGTTCAGCGCCACCCCACCGCTGGTCAAGGCCTGCCCTTCCAGGCTGCTGACATCACTGCCAAGGCCAAAGCTACCTGCCCCATCGGCACCAAAGTTGACCAGCCCATTGAGGGTACCAGCCAGCCCTGTTGCGCTCACACTCTGGCCAGACCCTTCGCTGTTGCCGCTGGTCAGCGCATCTTCATGGACCAAACTGCGCACAGATTGTTCTTCCCCATCAGCCAGAGTTGGTATGTCATCCAAAATGGTGACATCAAGGGTATCGCTGGCCGTATCACCATCACTATCGATCAGTACAACGCTGAAGCTTTCGCTCAGGGAGGTGTCATTGACGGGTCTTGTATGGTTTTCATTATCGCCAAGGGTATAGCTGTAACTGACTTGCCCTTCACCGGTCGCGGGGTTGTAGGTCACCGCTGTGATGGTCAGTACATTTCCTAATGGGCTGATAATGGACTGTGGAAACGACGCGCCTAACTGGCCATCGGTGATCAATGTAACGCCCCCCAGAGTCAAGCTCTGGACGCCGTCAGGAGCATTGAAGGTAAACACCCCACTTTGCGTCAAGGCTGCAGCGTTGGGAGCCGAGCCATCCGCTAAATTGGTATCGCTGACTTGTACCTCACCCCCTTCCCGATCCAGCCCAGCCAGATCTACTTCTTCATCAACCGGAGTGATGGAGATAACGAGTGTTGATGTCACTGTGTCCTGGCCATCAGTCACCTGATAATTTATTGGGGGAACGGCGCCATCATAGTTAGGCGCTGGCGTGAAGGTATAACTCCCATCCGGATTGATGCTCAGCGTGCCCACACCAGTAATAGTGGCAGCAACTCCAGCAGGCACACCGATGTTGATACCCCAGTCATATGAAACGATAGAGGCATCAGCTGGTCCATCAGGATTGGTGCTATTTTCGAGCAGATTACCGCTGACCTGAGAGTCTTCGAGGGTCACGACGGCTTCACTCAAATCATCAAGTTGATTCTCAAGAATTAAATCTTCTGCCTGATTTTCATTGATAACGACACCTGTATCGTAAGTAGTATCAAAACCGGCCTCGGCAATGGTCGCATCACCAGTTCGATCGATAGTGACAAAGCCACCATTACCACTCGCTCCGGCGACGCCTCCAATACCGCCACCACCACCGGCAGCAGGAGCACCACCAGCTGCAGAAGCCTCAAAATTCTGAGTAGGGTCCACACCTTGCAGAATCGATTGCTGCAATGCGGCAATATCGGAAGGGGCGCCTTCGGTGGGCGAAGCCCCTTGCGGTTGACCTGGCTCAACCGACTCGGAACCCGTAGGTGAATTCTGTGCAGGTGTGTCGTCATAAGGGGAAAGTGCCAGCTTGGCATCATCCGCTATGGTCAACTTGGCTCCGGGTTGGAGGATTTCACCTTTTTGCAGAGGGCGGCTGCTTCCATCAGCCAACACAATCTCCACATTCCCTTCGATGGCTGAGACAACCACGGACTTGTCGATAATTTGGGTACGCATATCCATTGCTCCAACGTGACAGATCTTGATGTCTATACGGTAGAAGGTGATAGCGTTCTGTTCCGTTGCAAAAATGTATGCATTTCGATCTGCATCGAACAGGTACACGGAAAAAAATCGAAGAGTTCAGTTTTTTCAATATAAATCAGAGCTCTATAGGCAGCCCCATTCAGCACTACGTGTACTTTGATTATATAAAGATGGAGAAAAGAGAATAGATAGATATAAAAATGACCCCATTCGGGGCCATTTTATGGCGTCTTATTCAAGACAATGGGAAGGTGGGGTGAACAAATCCCTGATAACCATCGATATGCAACTTGGAGAGCAACTCGACTTGATGTTGATCTTCGACACGGGTCGCAATGGTGGTCACACCCGCATTGTGCGCAGCTCGGCACACTGCGGCCAAGAATGAGGTGTCAGCTCCCGGCTCCATAACCTGGCTGGTATAACCATGGTCGACCTTGACATAAGCTGGCGACAACTCCTCCAGATAACCCAGCGACTGGAAGTGACGACCATAGTGGTCAACCCCCCACTGGAAGCCATGTGCCTGCAAAGTGCCCACCAATGCAGCGACGTTATCTTTATGCTTCATGATGGCGACTTCAGGTATTTCGAATAGCAACCGCTCTTTCAACTCGGCATGATCGGTCAGATAGCCCGTCAGCCAGGTTAAAAATTCATCCGAGCAGAGCGAGCCAGCAGTGATGTTGATCGCCAGCACCAGATCAGACTGCTTTTGTAATAAAGGAACGCAGGCATCGAGAACCGCCTGGTCAAACTCGCCACCCAATTTGAACTGTTCAATTGCGGGCAAGAACTGGCCAGCAAAATAGTCTGTGCCATCACGGGAGATAGAGGCAAACAGCTCGGCATGCAACCTGGCGCCATTATCGAATCGGCAAGCTGGTTGGGCTTTGAAACGCCAGAGTTGCCGTGAGATGGCATCTTGGACCAAATCTCGCCAGGCCAAACGCCCCATCAAACCTTGTTCGGTGCCCCCTTCCATCACGACAGCACCGCGGCGTTCATTGCGCGCCTTGCCAAGCGCATTATCGGCCTTGGTCAACAAGGCAGAGAGATCATCATTACCATCACGACCGGCAATACCGATGACGGAGAGCGCATCGCCTTCGCCCATTGGATTCACCACCAGATCGGCGATGCGGCTATTAATCACTTCAGCCAACTCCTTGAGCTGAGTGAGGTCGTCGGTTGGACATAGCAACGCATATTCCGTCGCAGAGATCCGTGCCAAGGCTGCGCCATCCCACCCTTTTAATTGCTCTTTCAAGGCCTGTGCGATCGATTTGACCATGTTGTCTCTGGCCGCAAAGCCTTCATCACGATAGATATCGTCCAGCATATCGACCGCAACAAGCATGACACCACCTTGACCAGCCTCTGCTATCCATGCGTTTACCTGACCCACAAAATAGGCTCGGTTGCCAAGCCCCGACACAGCATCGACATAAACCCGTTCACGCAATTTCTCGGCCTCATCGGCTTGCTCTTTGAACTGCAACGCCAACTTGCCTGATAGGGTATTGATCGCTTGAACGACCTGCTTCAATTCATGGGTGTTAGGCTCCGGTATCGTATGACCAAAATGGTGCAGCTCAATCTCGACTGCCTGTTCACAGATCTGTTTGAGTGGCTTGAGCAAGTAATTAAGTGCTCTCATCAACAAAATCGTGGTGATCAAGAAACCGACCAGAAACCAGCTCGCCAGTTCGCTCATTCCGCGCCACAACTCGTAATAAGCCTGGCCCGGATGGCCAACCACTTTTAATTTTCCAAGCTGCAGCCAGCCAGACGTCAAAATTGACTCGTTGGATACCTCGGGAAACAGCCCCAAATTGATAAACCACTGCGGCACACCCTGAATGGTGTTGGTATTTTCCTGCTCGATAACATCCTTTGATGCCAGCAGATCGAGGCGAACCAGTCGATAATAGCCGCCATCAAAGATGGCCTGGATCACCGACTCGGCACCGACCTTGTCACCATTCTCCAGATAGGGGGTGAGAGCAAGCCCAAGTGAGGTTGCTGTATTGATGACCGTTGTTTCCTGTTGCTGCGCCAGATAAGTGCGGGTTGAATTGAATTGCACCCAGTATGTGGCCGCAAATAACAATCCAAACAGCAGCAGCATGGTGGCTAATAACTGTCGATAGAGCGTCATAGGTTAATCATCCAAATTCACCACAGGCCGAGCCAATCGCCCCGATGTCATGCGATTGCGTAAATCATTCCATAATCCCAAGCGAGATGATTGACCAGCCAGTTCCCCTTGGCCACGCGCCTTCATCAACCACAAGTGACTACCGTTAAAGCTATAAATAGGTACCAGATCCCGACGTTGACTTGCCGGACGGATAGAACCGATAAGATTGTCCAGGATCACCGGGACCGATGATGGCGTCTCGTAATAGGCAACAACCATATGAAACTGGTTATAATCGAGCGCCTTGACGTACACCATCCTCATTTTTTCATCCGGGATACCCAATTCAAGCAAAGTTGAATATTTGGCAATACTGAAGTCTTCACAGTCTCCCCCAGCTGCCCCCAAAAATTCCAACGGGGTTGCCCAATAATCTTTCTTACGCCACAACTTGATATCGTCAATAAAACGCATCCGATTGAAAAAATTATTTACCCGTTCGAGCTTTTTTTCTTCGCTCAGGGCTCTGCCCTTCGTCTCCATGACCAGCATACGCCAACTGGTAACACGCTTGCCGGCTCTGACGCCATAAGTCTGCTCCGCCCGCTTGATCAAGTTGAGATCTTCTTGTGGCAAAGGCTGACTGGCACAGAGCAACAGTGAGAAGGGTAACAGCAGGATCCATAAGGAGTGGCGCAGAGCACGTAGCGATCGGTATCTCCATTCATTGAGGAGATAACACCATCTGCCACCGATCCCGCTCCGGAGTGTCACATCATATTCCTGCTGCATTATTGCTGCTGCACTCCTCAAACCCGTGCAACCACCTGCTTTAGCCAAACATGGTGACTGCAAGCAGCAGTCACCATGATGGCGTCCATCATCCCGGCTGGATCATGGGCAAACGGTTATTGCTTGGCCTGCCATTCAGCGGGTTGTTTGACGCTAAATGCATTGAGCAGGCTGCCTGTCGCGTTAAGAATGCGATAGTCCGCCAGCAGTGCATCATACTCGGCAGTGATGTAGCTGCGACGCGCCTCGAACAATTCGTTCTCGGTGTTCAATACGTCCAGCAATGTCCGTTGACCCAAGCCAAACTGCTTCTTATATGCCTGTACGGTATCGTAGCTGGCGTCAACATGCTCTTTCAGGAAGGTTTTTTGCTTGGCCAGCGACTCTTTCGCATTCCAGGCCAAACGAGTTCCTTCCTCCACCTGGCGGAACGCATTCAGATGAATGTCTTTCGCCTGAGAGTAGAGCGCCGATGTTGCATTGCTCTCTGCCACATCAGAACCGCCACGGAACAGGTTGTAACGCATCCGCACCATGGCGGTCAGGTCATCGTTACGTCCTTTGACCGCATCGATATCCTCATTCCAGTTCTGATCTACCTCAAATGTCACATTGGGGTAGAAACCGGACTTGGCACCTTCATGCTGATACTTGGCCGCTTCAATATCCTGCAGGGAAGATAGCAGGGTCGGGTGGACTTCGGTCGCCGTTTTCAGGGCAGTATCGAGGCTGGTCGGGATAAGCTCGGTATTGGGAACCGGCTGTACCAGATCTTTGGGAACCTCGTTCACGACACGAATAAATTCACTCTCTGCATCGCGATAGTTGTTCTCGGCAGCAGCCTGGTTCGAATAGGCTCGAGCAACACGACCATCGATCTGGGTCTGGTCTGCGGTAGAACCCAGCCCGGAATCAGTCCGCTTGCTGATGTCGCTGCGGATCTGTTCGTGTGTTTCCAGGTTCTGCTTGGAGAGCTCCAGGATCTCCTGCTGGCGCAGCATATTGAGGTAGACCTCAGCTACCCGCAGCGCGGTGTTCTCTGCCTCGGAGATCATCGCCAGACGCTGGGCATTGGCTTCAGCTTCTGTTCTGGACACGTTGTTGCTGACATCAAAGCCATCAAACAACATTTGCCGTAAACTCAGTCCTGCCTCTTTACGAGTCATGGAGTCATCAATATTGCTGTTGGCGCTGGCAGCCCGGGTAGAAGGACTGTCAGTTTTTTCATAGCCTACGCCACCACGCAGATCGATCGTAGGATAATAGCCACCCTTTGCTCCATCATGCTGATAGAGGCGTGCCTGATAAAGATCAAACGCTTCCTTGATCTTGGGATGCGTTGCGAGTGTCTGTGCCACCGACTCTTCCAGAGTCTGAGCCTGACCCAGGCCGGGGATCAGGGTGATGCCACTGACCAGCATGGCAACAATCGTTTTTTTCATGTTATCTCCAGTCATGTTTTGTTTTTTAGATTGTTGGCTTATCGTTCTCTCAGTGCCGACTGCCTTGCCCTTAATATGGGTTTCAGCAAATAGTCTAGGACACTTTTTTTACCAGTAATGATATCAGCACTGGCTAACATACCGGGGATGATGGGAAGTGCGTTAAGCTCATCGCCCAAGTAACTCTTCTCGGTACGCACCCGAACCAGATAAAAGGAGTTCCCCTCCTCATCCTGGATCGAGTCCGCACTTATCTGTTCAACCTTGCCATGCAATCCTCCATAGATTGTAAAGTCATAGGCAGTAATTTTGACGATGGCCTCCAGCCCTGGACGCAGGAAGGCAATATCTTTCGGTGATACTTTGGCCTCCACCAGCAAGGTATCCTCCAGCGGCACGATCTCCATCAAATCCATGCCGGGCTGAACCACGCCGCCCAGGGTGTTGATCTTGAGTTTTTTAATGGTGCCTTTAAGCGGTGCGATCACACTGGTGCGATCCACCCTGTCTCTCAAGCCGACCTGCCCCTCTGACAACTGGCCAAGCCGCCCCTGCTTCTCATTCAGTTCGGTCTGGGAGTCTGCCCTGAACTTCAGCGCAATATCGTTGCGCTTGGAGATGGTCTCACGCAACACCGAATTGAGTTTTGGAATCAGCAGGCGGTTGCTCTCCAGCTCCCCCTGCATCTCGTTGACCTGACGCTCCAACTTGATTAGCTCCACTTGAGGCACTATACCTTCTTTCGCCAGCGGACGACTAATATTGAGCTCTTGTCTGGCCAAATCCACACTGCGGTTCACGGTACGGATTTTGGCATTCAGTTCGATCAGTTCCTGCTCTTTCTGCTCGATCTGCTGACCAAGAATATAGAGCTGGTTCTTCAGGTTATTCAGACGATCCCGCTGTACCGAGCGCTCACGGTTGGCATATTCGGCAAAGACGGTTTCATAACCATCGGGGAACTGGATAGGTGCCTCTCCCACTACCACCTGTTCACGCCATCCCAGCGCAGGCTCATTTTTCACCTCGACACTGGCCATCTCGGCGCGCAGACGGGCCACATCCCCTTTCAGGGTGACCACCTCCTGCTCACGCTCACGAAAATCGGAGCGGAAACGGGTGTCATCGATGCGCAGCAGTGGCTGCCCCTTTTCGACGATGTCGCCCTCCTTGACGAAGATCTCTTTGACGATCCCCCCTTCCAGGTTCTGGATCACCTGCAGTTGGCGGGATGGGATCACCTTGCCCTGACCCACGGTGACTTCATCAAGCTCGGCCCAGGCCGCCCAGACGATGGCGCTCATGAAAAAGAGGAAACAGCACCATAGCAGGATGCGAGCGCCGGTCGGCGTGGTCAGCAGTACAGCCGCAGCACCATCATCGACAAACTCCAGATGCTCGGGTGCTGGCAATACATCGCCGGAAGGCGCCTTTTTGCTGCGTTTGAACCAGCTCATGATCCCCTTAACCATGAGACACCTCCTGCACACGCACCTTGCCTTCCTTCAACTGCTGCAACACCGCCTCTTTGGGGCCATCAGCAACAATTTGCCCCTGTTCGATGACAATCACCCGTGACGCCACATCCAGCATCGAGGTCTTGTGAGTGATGAGGATCAAGGTGGTTTCCGGGCCGAGTCGAGCCAGCTCCTGTTTCACCTGCATCTCTGACTGGTTGTCCATGTTGGAGGTCGGCTCATCCATCACCAGAATGGGGGGATCATTGAGCAGGGCGCGCGCCAGCAAGATCGCCTGACGCTGGCCACCGGAGAGCTGGCGGCCCCCCTCGCCAATCTGGCGGTCCAGCCCGTTGGGATCCCGGTTGGTAAAGTTGGTGACGCCCGCCCGCTTGGCGGCACGCAAAACCCGCACATCATCCACTAGTGGATTGCCCAGCATGATGTTGTCTCGCACCGAACCAAAGAACAGGATGACATCTTGCGGGACACAGCCGATATTGCGGCGGATCACCGCAGAGGGCAGCTGATCCAGTTCAAATCCATCGATGCGCACCGAACCATCGGTCGGCCGATACAGTCCCATCAGCAATTTCTCAAGGGTCGTTTTGCCCGCACCAATCCGGCCGATAATCGCCACCTTTTCACCCGGCTGAATACGCAAATTGATATTGTGCAGAGTGCTGGTTTCCATTCCCGGATATTTGAAGGAGACATTTTCAAATTCAATGCGACCGGCAATCACCGGATGATGAATATATTGCTTGCCCTCCTCCTGCTCCCCCGGGGTTTGCATGATTTTTTCCAGAATATCCAACGCAGACTTGGCCTGGTTATAGCGGGTCGACAGCACGGAGAGCTGCACCATGGGCGCAATCGCTCGGCTGGAGAGCATCACGGCAGCAATCATCCCCCCCATGGTGACCAAGCCTTCGGATATCTGGTAAACACCGACGATCACCAGTCCGACGGTCACCACCTGCTGGATGTAACTGGCCAGCGATGACATGGAGTTGGTAATGCGGCGGGTCTGCACGCCCCAGGTGGAAATATGGGAGACGGCCTGTTCCCAGCGATGCTGGAACATACTCTCGGCACCGAAGATCTTGACGGTTTCCAGCCCGGAAATACTTTCAATCAGGTTGGCGTTTTTCTGGGAGGCCAGACGCGAGCCCTCTTCGATGGACTGCTTGAGCGGCTCTTGTATATAAAAGCTATAGGCGACCAGGATCAGCATGGCCACGATGGGCACAACCACCATCACGCCGGCAAACATCCAGATGATAAAGAGGAAGAAAACGGCAAAGGGAAGATCGATAAGCGTCGAGACGGTCGCGGAGGTAAAAAACTCCCGCACCGATTCAAACTCCTGCAGATGTTTGGCGAAAGCACCGGTAGAGGCGGGACGAGACTCCATCCGCATGCCCATTACCTTGGCGAAAATCTTGGCCGACAACAGCACATCGGACTTTTTACCGGCGATATCGATAAAGTAGCTGCGCAACTGTCGCATCACAAAATCGAAGGTAAAGACCACCATGGCCCCGACCGCCAGTACC
Source organism: Aeromonas sp. QDB11 (assembly GCF_027705265.1). Classification (NCBI taxonomy): domain Bacteria; kingdom Pseudomonadati; phylum Pseudomonadota; class Gammaproteobacteria; order Aeromonadales; family Aeromonadaceae; genus Aeromonas; species Aeromonas sp. QDB11. Next base: position 9,298 of record NZ_JAPDBM010000053.1, read on the forward strand.
CAGAGCGAATCAAACGCCAGATTGGGCACAATCTTGTCATAGACGTTCATGGTGAACAGCGGGCTGGCGATGGCAAACAGGTTGATCAGAATGGAGGCGATCAACACATCACGATAGATGCCGCGGGATTCAAACAAGGTGCTCCAGAACCAGTGACCATCACGGGTTTCCAGCACCTTGGGCGAGCGTTCGTCAAACTTGAACTGCTTCTTCACATAGAAGAGGCGACCCAGATACTCATCACCCAATTGGGCAGCCGTCAGCCATTGCGCGGCATCACCGGCCTGCGGGAAGATCACCTTCCCCTGGCTGCGATCTTCGTTCCACTCCAGCAAAATGCAGGCGCCACCACTGCGCATCTGCAATACGCAAGGCAGCAGCAAGGGAGAGATATCGGCCAGTGGCTGGATCACTTCACGGGCGGATAATCCGCCCCGCTCGGCAGCACGGCAAAAGAGTGCGGTAGTCAGGCGTCCGGAGACCAGTGGCAACCCGGTCGTCAGGGCATCCTGACTGTTGGGCACACCATAAAAACGGGTCAAGAAGACCAGACACTCCAATAACTCATCAATACGACTTGTTTCTGCTTGCATAGCATCCTGTCACTGCATAAATGAGGCCGACACGAGGAATAACCACTCATATTATCCTGCAATAGCGACTCTCAACACCGAGTCACACTCCCACTGAGGTGCCTGTTCAGTAGATAAACCTGTCTGGATAAAGCGCAACATTCCCCATATTTACCCGCGAGGAAACAATTGCAGCATGATTCATTATTGGTAAAGCATGATTTCATCGATGTCATGCTAACACGCTAACCTGAGTGAATGCCGATGTTAATTGATAACGTCATTTTTTATGGCGCATCACTATATCAACCGAAACGTACCAAAACTATAGTTTACGGTATGAACTTTTTTATATAACCCTCTGTTTTTTGTAAAAATAATAACTACGCACTCAATTATAGGTCAGGAAGTATGAAGGGTCTTCCCAGCGCGTGACCTTGCGGGCCGCTCAATGAGAGGGCTTTGGCAATGTCCGCCATGGCCGTCCAGCGATTTTCACACCAGACCGGCGCCAGCAGGGTCGGACGGCGCGCCGATGCCGAGATCCGGTGATACACCACCTCCGGCGGCGTGTGCTGGATCATGGCGACAGCCGCTTCCACATACTGCTCCAGCGTCAATACCTCAAGCCGCCCCGCTTGCCACGCCTTGCCGAGGGTGCTGCCCTCAACCACATGAAGCGGATGCAGCTTGATCCCCTCAACGCCGGTCTCCACGATGCGACGCAGGGTATCGAGGCTGTCCATCGGCACTTCGCCCGGCAAGCCAACAATCAGATGAGCGCATACCTTGATGCCACGCTGATGGGCACGCGTCACCGCATCCACATAGGCGGCATAGCCGTGGCCGCGGTTGATCCGTTGCAGGGTCTTGTCGTTGGCGCTTTGCAGCCCGAGCTCCAGCCACACCTCGTAGCCCCGAGCCTGATAACCCGCCAGCAGATCCAGCACCGCATCCGGCACACAATCGGGGCGAGTGCCCACACAGAGCCCCACCATATCGCTCACCGACAGCGCCTCCTCATACATGCGCTGCAGATACTCGACCTCGGCATAGGTGCTGGTATAAGCCTGAAAGTAGGCGAGATAACGCTTGGCACGGGTCACTTCATCGCGGCGTGCCAGCAGTTGTTGCACCACGGAGAGCTGCTGGGCCGACTCGTCGGCAAAAGAGGAGACATTGCAGAAGGTGCAGCCACCGCGGCCCAGGGTGCCGTCCCGGTTCGGGCAGGTGAAGGCACCGTGGATGGAGAGTTTGTGGATCTTCTGACCGTGACGCTGCTTGAGATCCTGACCGAATGTATTGACGAGTTCGTGTAACTGCATGACACCTCCGCTAAAGGAGCGCCATTGTACGAGCTTGCGCAAAACAGGGGCTGAGCTGGATCAAGCTAGCGGAGGGGGCAAAACATATAAATATCCGGTCAATTTTGAATAAATATAGAGAAAAAGCGCAAAAAATGGAGTCTGGCAGATCGTTGACAATTCCAACAGTACACGTTCATATGAAAATGAGACCCGATAACCCACTGTTGAACAATGAAAAATTCAAAGAGACCCGACAGCACACAATTGCAAGCATGGGATATTGAAAATGTGATCCCTTCCGCTGTCAGCAACGTCGGGTTGGTAAAATTACTACATTCACCCACAGTCGCTGAGCGCACCATTGAACCTTTCAATGACGATATATTTAACCAACAAAATCAACTTACACAGAACAACCACAGCGCCTCAGCCAATTAATCCCTCCAATCCGACATTTTGTTATGCGAATGTAACCACAAAGACAAACCTGACCTGCGATTGACCTCGCCAGAAAATCCCATTAGTTTGGAGATTCGCCACGTCAGGCAGACGGAACCACAAGAGCCAATCGCAATTTATGCAGTCAGGTGATGACTGTGCGATGCAAGGCCGAGCAAGGGAGAAATGCAATGTCACTATATGATCCAAAGCTGGAGAGGGATAACTGTGGCTTCGGCCTGTTGGCCCACATGGAAGGGGAAGCCAGCCACAAGCTTGTTCGTCTCGCGATGTCAGCATTGGCTCGCATGCAGCACCGCGGCGGGATCTCCGCTGATGGCAAGACCGGCGATGGCTGCGGTCTGCTGCTGCAAAAACCCGACAGTTTCTATCGCGCGGTCGCCGAAGAGAAAGGGTGGCACCTTGGCCGCAAATACGCGGTCGGCATGCTGTTTCTCAACCCCGACCCCGTATTGGCGCAAGCCACTCGCGACATCATCGACGAGGAGCTGGAAAAAGAGACCCTGAGTCTGGTCGGCTGGCGCAAGGTGCCGGTCGATACCAATGTGCTCGGTCCCATCGCCAAAGCCTCCCTGCCCAGTATTGAACAGGTCTTTGTCAACGCGCCTCCCGGCTGGGTTGAACAGGATCTGGAGCGTCGCCTCTATATCGTGCGCCGCCGTATCGAGAAGCGCATCAACGACGACTACTTCTATATCGTCAGCCTCTCCAACCTGGTCACCGTCTATAAAGGGCTGTGCATGCCGGTGGACTTGCCGCGCTTCTATCTGGATCTCGCCGACATCCGCATGCAGGCGGCCATCTGCGTATTCCACCAGCGCTTCTCCACCAACACCAGCCCGCGCTGGCCGCTGGCCCAGCCGTTCCGCTATCTGGCCCACAACGGCGAGATCAACACCATCGCCGGCAACCGCCAGTGGGCCAAGGCGCGCAGCTACAAGTTTGCGACGCCGCTCATTCCCGATTTGCAGGAAGCGGCACCCTTCGTCAACACCACCGGCTCTGACTCCTCTAGCCTCGACAACATGCTGGATCTCTTCCTTGCCGGTGGTATGGACCTGTTCCGCGCCATGCGTCTGTTGATCCCGCCTGCATGGCAGAAGCACCCGAACATGGATGACGACCTGCGCGCCTTCTACGACTTCAACTCCATGCACATGGAGCCGTGGGACGGCCCTGCCGGTATCGTCATGACCGACGGTCGCTACGCCACCTGCGCGCTGGACAGAAACGGCCTGCGTCCGGCCCGCTACGTCATCACCAAGGACAAGTTCATAACCTTGGCCTCTGAGGTCGGCACCTGGGACTACACCCCGGACGAAGTGCTGGAGAAGGGCCGGGTCGGCCCGGGCGAGCTGTTCGTGGTCGATACCAGCAACGGCAAGGTGTGGACCAGCTTCGAGATCGATGACGATCTCAAGAACCGTCACACCTACAAGCAATGGATGGACAAGCACTGCACCCGGCTGGTGCCGTTCGAGCAGATGGACGACAGCCAGACCGGCCGCCGTGAATTTGCCGACGACCAGCTGAAGACCTATCAGAAGCTGTTTGGCTACTCCTTCGAGGAGCTGGATCAGATCATCCGGGTACTGGGTGAGAACGGTCAGGAAGCGGTGGGCTCCATGGGGGATGATACCCCGATGGCGGTGCTCTCCTCCGGCCCGCGCACCCTCTATGACTACTTCCGCCAGATGTTTGCGCAGGTGACCAACCCGCCCATCGACCCGCTGCGGGAAAACCACGTGATGTCGCTGGCGACCTGTATCGGTCGCGAGCAGAACGTCTTCAACGAGACCTTCGGCCACGCCCACCGGGTGCTGTTCCAGTCGCCGATCCTGCTTTACTCCGACTTCCACCAGCTGCTGGCACTGGAGGGAGAGTATTACCGTCATCAGGTGATCAGCCTCAACTTCAAGCCCGAAGAGGGGCTGGAAGCGGCCATCGTGCGCATCTGCGACGAGGCCAAAACTGCTGCCAAGAGCGGCACCGTACTGCTGGTGCTGTCGGATCGCGATATCAGCGCCGACACCCTGCCGATCCCGGCCGCCATGGCGGTGGGCGCGGTACAGCGCACCCTGGTAGACAACAACTTGCGCTGTGACGCCAACATTCTGGTGGAGACCGCAAGCTGCCGCGATCCGCACCACTTCTCGGTGCTGCTGGGCTTTGGCGCGACCGCCATCTACCCCTATCTGGCCTACGAAACCCTGGCCAAACAGGTTGAAGAGGGCGTGCTCACCATGTCCCTGCGCCAGGCCATGGTCAACTACCGCAACGGCATCAACAAGGGGCTCTACAAGGTGATGTCCAAGATGGGCATCAGCACGGTCGCCAGCTATCGCTGCTCCCAGCTGTTTGAAGCGGTGGGTCTGGCCAAATCGGTGGTCGATACCTGCTTCCGCGGTGTATCGAGCCGTATTCAGGGTGCCGATTTTGCCGACATCCAGCAGGATCAGCACAATCTGGCCCGTCAGGCCTGGCTGGTGCGCAAACCCCTCGCCCACGGCGGCCTGCTCAAGTTCGTCCACGGCGGCGAGTACCACACCTACAACCCGGATGTGGTGCAGACCCTGCAAACTGCGGTGCGCTCCGGCAACTATGCCGACTACAAGGAGTACGCCCGTCTGGTCAACGAGCGCCCGGTTGCCACCTTGCGCGATCTGCTGGCACTGAAGAAGGTCGACAATCCGGTGGCGCTGGATCAGGTGGAGCCGGCCGACAAGCTGTTCCCCCGCTTCGACTCCGCCGCCATGTCTATCGGTGCCCTCGGCCCTGAGGCCCACGAGGCACTGGCTGTCGCCATGAACCGCCTCGGCGGTCAGAGCAACTCCGGTGAAGGGGGCGAAGATCCCAAGCGTTTCGGCACCGAGAAGAACTCCCGCATCAAGCAGGTGGCTTCCGGTCGCTTTGGCGTCACCCCCCACTACCTGATGAACGCCGATGTGGTGCAGATCAAGGTGGCTCAGGGTGCCAAGCCCGGCGAAGGTGGCCAGCTGCCCGGTGACAAGGTCACCGCCCAGATCGCCAAGCTGCGCTATTCCGTGCCCGGCGTGACCCTGATCTCCCCGCCGCCGCACCATGACATCTACTCCATCGAGGATCTGGCCCAGCTCATCTTTGACATCAAGCAGATCAACCCGAGCTGTCTGGTGTCGGTGAAACTGGTCTCAGAACCCGGCGTGGGCACCATCGCCTGCGGCGTGGCCAAGGCCTATGCCGACTTCATCACCATCTCCGGTTATGACGGCGGCACTGGCGCGAGCCCCCTCACCTCGGTCAAATACGCCGGTTCCCCGTGGGAGCTGGGTCTGGCTGAAACCCAACAGGCGCTGGTCGCCAACGGCCTGCGCCACAAGGTGCGGCTGCAGGTGGATGGCGGCCTCAAGACGGGTCTGGACATCATCAAGGCGGCCATCCTCGGCGCCGAGAGCTTCGGTTTTGGCACCGGTCCCATGGTGGCGCTCGGTTGCAAATACCTGCGTATTTGCCACCTGAACAACTGCGCCACCGGCGTTGCCACTCAGGATGAGAAGCTGCGTCGCGAGCACTTCACCGGCCTGCCGGAGATGGTGATGAACTACTTCAAGTTCATCGCCGAAGAGACCCGCGAGCTGATGGCCCAGCTCGGCGTCACCCAGCTGACTGACCTGATTGGCCGCACCGATCTGCTGGAAGCCCTGCCCGGCCTCACCGCCCGTCAGGCCAAGCTGGATCTCTCTGGCATTCTGGCCCGTCCGGTTGCGCCGGCAGGCTCCAGCCTGTTCAGCCAGCAGCACAACCCCACCTTCGACAAGGGGCCGCTCAACCTGAAAATGGTGGAAGATCTGCTGGAAGCGGTGGAAACCTCAAGCGGCGGCGAGTTCCGCTACGACATTCGCAACACCGACCGCTCGGTGGGGGCGCGTCTCTCGGGCGAGATCGTCAAACGTCACGGCAATCAGGGAATGGCGGCGGATCCGGTCAAGGTGCACTTCAACGGCACCGCAGGCCAGAGCTTCGGCGTCTGGAACGCAGGTGGCCTCGAGATGATCCTCACCGGTGACGCCAACGACTACGTGGGCAAGGGGATGACCGGCGGCAAGCTGGTGATCAAGCCCCATGTCGGCGTGGCGTTCAAATCCCACGAAGCGGCCATCATCGGCAACACCTGCCTCTACGGCGCCACCGGCGGCAAACTCTACGCCGCAGGCACTGCCGGCGAGCGTTTCGCGGTGCGCAACTCCGGCGCCCTGGCGGTGGTCGAGGGAATTGGCGACAACGGTTGTGAATACATGACCGGCGGCATCGTCACCGTACTGGGTCAGACCGGCGTCAACTTTGCGGCGGGCATGACCGGCGGCTTTGCCTACGTGCTCGACGAGTGCGGCAACTTCGCCAAGCGCACTAACCCCGAGCTGGTGGAACTGCTGGACGTGGCGGATCTCGCCATCCATCAGGAGCACCTGCGCGGCATCATCACGGCGCACCTCAATGAGACCGGCAGCTCGCGCGCCGAGGAGATCCTGGCCAACTTCGACTCCTATGTGCCCAAGTTCAGGCTGATCAAACCCAAGTCCAGCGACGTGAAATCGCTGCTGGGTCACACCAGCCGTTCCAGTGCAGAACTCAGAATCCAGGCGCAATAAGGAGGGAACCCTATGAGCCAGAACGTATTTCAGTTTATCGATGTCCAGCGGGTCGACCCGCCCAAGAAGCCGCTCAAGATCCGCAAAATCCAGTTTGTGGAGATCTACGAGTCCTTCAATCAGCCGCAGGTACAGATGCAGGCGGATCGCTGCCTCGAGTGCGGCAACCCCTACTGCGAGTGGAAGTGTCCGGTCCACAACTACATCCCCAACTGGCTGAAGCTGGCCAAAGAGGGGCGCATTCTGGAGGCGGTGGAGCTCTCCCACCAGACCAACAGCCTGCCGGAAGTGTGCGGTCGGGTCTGCCCGCAGGATCGCCTCTGTGAGGGCTCCTGCACCCTCAACGATCGCTTCGGCGCGGTGACCATCGGCAACATCGAAAAATACATCACCGACAAGGCGTTCGAGATGGGCTGGAAGCCGGATCTCTCGAACGTGGTCAAGACCGGCAAGCGGGTCGCCGTCATCGGCGCCGGCCCTGCGGGTCTCGCCTGCGCCGACGTGCTGGCACGCAATGGCGTCACCCCGGTGGTGTTTGACAAGTATCCGGAGATCGGTGGCCTGCTCACTTTCGGTATCCCCTCCTTCAAGCTGGAAAAAGAGGTGATGCAGCGTCGCCGCGAGATATTCCAGGGGATGGGTGTGGAGTTTCGTCTCGAAACTGAAGTGGGCAAGGACATCACCTTCGCCGACCTGCTCGGCGAGTTCGATGCGGTCTTCCTCGGGGTCGGCACCTACAAGTACATGAAGGGCGGCTTTGCCAACGAAGAGGCGCCGGGCGTCTATGACGCCCTGCCCTACCTCATCGCCAACGCCAACCGCTTGCTGGGGTTCGAGAAGGCGCAAGCCGACTACATCGACTTCGCTGGCAAGCAGGTGGTGGTGCTGGGCGGTGGCGACACCGCCATGGACTGCGTGCGAACCGCTATCCGTCAGGGAGCCGCCAAGGTGATCTGTGCCTATCGTCGTGACGAGGAGAACATGCCGGGCTCCAAGCGGGAGGTGAAAAACGCCCGCGAGGAGGGGGTTGAATTCATGTTCAACCTGCAACCGGTGGCGGTCGAGCTGGATGCCAACGGTCGCACCGTCGGCATCAAGGTGGTGAGCACCGAGCTGGGTGAGCCCGATGCCAATGGCCGCCGCAATCCGGTGGTTATCGAGGGCTCAGAACAGGTGCTGGCCGCCGATGCGGTGGTGATGGCGTTTGGCTTCCAGCCCAACCCCCAGCCCTGGATGGCGGAGTTCGGCATCGAGCTCGACAACCGGGATCGCATCAAGGCGCGTGAGCAGGCGGAATATGCCTTCCAGACCAGCAATCCCAAGGTGTTCGCCGGTGGCGATGCGGTACGCGGCTCCGATCTGGTGGTGACCGCCATCTATGAGGGGCGCAAGGCAGCCGAAGGGATCATGGATTACCTCGCTGTCTAACCTGCTATTCCTCAGTCAACGCAAAACAGAGCCCCGCCAGTGCGGGGCTCTTCTTTTCAAACTCGGAATTTAAGGCTCGGAATACTCGCTGGCAGCGTGTCACTTATCGCCCATCAACCTCGTCTGGGGAGCTGCTAGATGCTCCAGCTCTCCGGCAACCGCTCGGTGAGGGTGGAGATGTACTCGAAGGTACGCGCCCGCTTGGGGGTGGTGAACATCTGGCGTGCGCTGCCCGCCTCCACCACCTCACCCGCCTCCAGAAAGATCACCTGCTGCGCTATCTGGGCGGCCAGCCGCAAATCGTGGGTGGCAATCAGCATGGTTGTTCCCTCCCGGGCCAACTGGCGCAGCACGGTCACCACCTCCTGGGCTAGCTCGGGATCCAGCGCCGAGGTAGGTTCGTCACAGAGCAGAACCTTGGGCGATGGCGCCAGCGCCCTCGCAATGGCAACCCGCTGCTGCTGACCTCCGGAGAGGGTGGCAGGCACCGCCTCGGCCTTGTGCCTGAGCCCCACCTTGTCGAGCAGTTGCAAGCCGCGCGTCTGCGCTTTAGCCCTTGGCCATTTCAGCACGGTTAGCAGCCCCTCTATGACGTTTTCCAGTACCGTCATGTGCGGAAACAACTGGAAATTCTGGAACACCATGCCGGTCTGCTGGCGCAATGCCAGCACGCTCTGGCGGGGTAGATGGTGAGAAAAATCGAGTTCGCTCCCCCCCAGCACCAATTGCCCTGCATCCGGCCGCTCCAGCACATTGACGCAGCGCAACAGGGTGCTCTTGCCACTGCCTGAGGGGCCAATCAGGGCGGTCACACTGCCCGCCACCATGGCAAGATCGATCCCCTTGAGCACCCGCTGCCCGCCAAACTGCTTCTCGATACCACGCAACCGGATCATAGGGCGACCTCCCGGGTCTCTTTGTGGGTCAACTTGCGCTCCAGCCGGTCTTGCAAGGTGGAGAGCACCGAGCTGAACAGCAGGTAGATGATGGCCGTCTCTATGTAAAGGATCAGCGGCTCATAAGTGACGGAGGCGAGCCGCTGGGCCGCCTGAAACAGCTCGGGCACGGTCACTGCTGCCGCCAGCGAGGTGTCCTTCACCAGCGAAATAAAGGTGTTGGAAAGCGGTGGCACCGCAATGCGCGCCGCCTGCGGCAGGATCACCCGCCACATCACCTGGGGCCAGTTCATGCCAATCGAATAGGCCGCCTCCCACTGCCCTTTCGGGATCGCCGCCAGAGTGGCGCGGATGATCTCCGAGCTGTAGGCGCCGATGTTGAGGGTGAACCCGATCACCGCGGCGGTGAAGGCATCCAGCACAATGCCGGCACTCGGCAAGCCATAAAAAATCAGAAAGAGCTGCACCAGCAGCGGCGTGCCACGAATAAGCCAGACATAAAAACGAACCAGTGCCACCAATGGTGTCGGGCCATATAATCTGGCCAGCGCCACCAGCAAACCGAGCAATATTCCCAAGACAAAGGTGATCAGGGTCAGTGGCACGGTAAAAATAAGCCCCGCACTAAGCAGGGGCCAAAAAGAGTCGATCATTAACTGCAACCAGGCTGGCACGTTAATTACCTCGCTAGTTATTATTTTCCGGCAATATTATTGCGAGACATCAGTACCAAAATATTTAAGAGATATTTTCTGGTAGCTGCCATCCTGTTTGGCAGTGCGCAGTGCCTGATTGATGGCGGCCAGCAATTCCGGCTGTCCCTTGGCGAGCAACACTGCCGATTGATCCCCCTTCGCCTCGGTCGCCGCCACCCTCAATTTGGCATCCGGTTTCTGTTTCTTGAAGTCGAGGAAAGAGAGGCTGTCGTTGATGGTGGCATCCACTCGCCCGGTCAGCACCAGCTGCAGTGACTGGTTGAAGCCCTCGGTGGCGACCACCTCGGCGCCCGATGATTTCGCCAGCTGAGCAAAGTTGCTGGTCAGCGACTGGGATGATTTTTTACTCTTCAGATCCGCAAAGCTGTTGATGCTGTGATTATCGCTGTGCACCACGATCACCGCTTTGGAGGTGATGTAGGGATCTGAAAAATCATACTTTTTCAGCCGCTCCGGCGTGATGGCCACTTCGTTGAGCACCAGATCGTAGCGCTTGGCATCCACCCCGGCGATGAGACCATCCCACTTGCCTTCGACAAACTCCGGCTTCACCCCAAGGCCTTTTGCAATCAGCTCACCAATCTCCACATCAAAGCCGACCAGCTTGCCGCTCTTGTCGTGATAGGTAAACGGAGGATAGGCGCCTTCAGTGCCGATTTTGATCGCACCGGCACTCTGGATAGCGGCGAGGCTGGACTGGGCTTGCGCCGATGTCATCAAAGCCAATGGAAGGGCGAACAGCACAAACAGGGAGTGCAGTTTTTTCATTATTCACCTCGTTATATTTGTAAACATCCAGCACGCTTGCCAACGATAATCCGGATTACCATGCAATTATTATTTTGAATCCTGCTGCTGCCAGCACCATTTAATCGGGTCACGCCACATATACGATGACTGCCAATTAACGATTGCACTTGGCGGCACCAGCAAAACATAACGCGGTGGTTCCCGTTGCCAAACCATGAAATATGAAGATGTTTAGTGAAATAATGAATAACGAAAAAGCAGTCCCACATTCGCTACTGATTGCGGGACACACTGTTTATTCATGATAAAAAAACACACTGCCAGCCCGATACCAAATCCAGGCCATCACCTGATCACAAACACACCACCAGCCACTCCCCCTTGCCGACCGGCACCAGCGAGGTGGCAAAGGCTGGGTCCTGCTCGACCTCGTCCATCCACTCCGCCATCTCGCTGCGATGGGAGATGGCGTTATCGACCACCAGCAGGCCACGGGGCGCCAACAGACGGCGGAGCTGTGGCCACCATGCCCGATAGTACTGACGATCCGAATCGAGGAAGATGAGCTGATAGCCGGCTTGCGGCAAGGTCGGTAACAGCTCGATCTATCCTCTTGGTTTGGCCTTTGGGAGTCAAATGATTGCTTTTAAACGCCATTCCGAGCGCAGAGGATGAGAAAATGACAACCATTTGAGGCAGAATTTGTGACGTCTATCTGTTACACTTCGCGCCCGCCATTTTCCGGCTCACTCTCTGACTTGATGTCAGGCGCAGCCGTCGGTGGTTACAACCTCCGTCTCGCTCATGCCGAGCTAACCAAGCCAAACACAGCCCAGCTGGAACACAGGAACCCATTATGAGATTTGAATCGTTCGATTTTGCCCCCGAGATTTTGCGTGCTGTCTCAGATTGCGGTTATCAGGAGATGACCCCTGTGCAGCAACAGGCGATCCCGGCCATTCGCCGTGGCCGCGATGTGCTGGCCAGCGCCCAGACCGGTACCGGCAAGACCGCCGCCTTTGCCCTGCCCATTGTGCAGCGTCTGGTAGACAATCCGGCCCCGGCCCAGCCTTCCAACGCCCGGGTGCTGATCCTGACCCCGACCCGCGAGCTGGCGGCCCAAGTGGCGAGCAACATCAATGACTTCGCCAAGTATCTCGATATCACCACCATAACCATAGTCGGCGGTGGCAAGCAGGACGTGCAGGCCAGAAAGCTGAAAGCGGGCGCTCACATCATTGTGGCCACCCCGGGCCGTCTGCTGGAGCACCTCACCGCCTGCAACTTCAGCCTATCCGGCGTCGAGTGTCTGGTGCTGGATGAAGCGGACCGCATCCTCGATATGGGCTTCAGTGCCGATGTGCAGAAGATCCTGCAAGCGGTCAACAAGACCCGTCAGAACCTGCTGTTCTCCGCGACCTTCTCCGATGCGGTGAAGAAGCTGGCCAACCTGATGCTCGACCGCCCGCAGATCGTCAGCGTCAACAAGCAGAACTCCACCGCCGACACCGTCAGCCACACCGTCTATCCGGTCGAGCAGAAGCGCAAGCGCGAGCTGCTCTCCGAGCTGATTGGCAAGCAGAACTGGCAGCAGGTGCTGGTGTTCGCCAGTACCCGCGAGAGCTGTGATGTGCTGGTCGAGGAGCTGAACCTCGACGGCATCAAGTCCGCCGTGGTCCATGGCGAGAAGGCCCAGGGCAACCGTCGCCGTGCCCTGCGCGAATTCATGGAAGGCAAGGTACGGGTTCTGGTCGCCACCGAAGTGGCCGCCCGCGGTCTGGACATCCCGGATCTGGAATACGTGGTCAACTACGATCTGCCGTTCCTGGCGGAAGATTACGTGCACCGCATCGGCCGTACCGGTCGTGCCGGCAAGCGCGGCATGGCCATCTCCTTCGTCAGCCGTGAAGAGGAGCGCACCCTGCTGGAGATCGAGGCCCTGATCGGCCAGAAGATCCGCCGCATCATGGTGCCGGGCTACGAGGTGAGCAGCCGTGACGAGCTGATCAAACAGCTGCAGGAGCGTCGCCGTTTCGGCAAGCGCCCGCAGCGTGAAGATAACGCCGTGGCTCAGGTGATGGCCGAAGCCAAACTGCAGGGTCAGCGCCTCAAGCGTCTGGCTGCAGCCAAGAAGCCCCGTCAGCCGAAATAAGGCGCACAGGCTACGCAATTGAACCGCAAAGGCGCCACTGGCGCCTTTGCTATCTCTGTCATCGGTGTTGACCTGTGGTGGTCAACTCAAGGATTGCTTATGACCTCTCCTACCTATAATCAGGCCCTGTTCGAGATGGCCACCCAGAGCCTGGCCGAATTGGCTCGCACCGCCGAACAAAAAACGGGCAAGCGCACCCCGGCGCAAGAGAGCCACTTTCTCTGCACCTGGATGGCGGACTCCCTCAAGGAGAAACGCTTCTCCCGTCTGGTGATGGAAGATTTGAAAGATTGGGTGCAGCTTGGCCGCACCCTGGGAGCGGGCGCCGATCTCAAGGGATTGCTGGAGCGCATCGCCTTCCAGTACCAGTGTGCCATGACCAACCCGCAGCAGCTGGGAGCCAAGCTGGCGGCGCTGCTGGAGGAGCTCTCAGCGGCAGGCTGGCTGGTGCTGACCGAGAGCGAAGTGAACGCCAAGCTGCGCCTGCAATCGGGCGGTCAGCCGAGTCTGGTGATCAGCCACAGCGAATATCAGGGTCACATCGAAGCGGGTGAGCTTGTCAAACCCCTCACCCTCTATGTGCGCGGTGACGAGAAGGTGCTGGCAGAGGCGGCCTTCAAGCACGGTCTGCTGCTGAGCCAGGGCAACAAGAAAACTACCCTGGTCAAGCACCACAAGGCCTACCGGCTGATGCCGGACAACGCCCAACCAGCGCTGGCACTGCTGAGCGAAGCTCGCCAGAGCGCCTGATCCCGCCAGTTTGCAGCAATAAAAAAACGGCAGGCCCTTGCGCAGGATCTGCCGTTTTTTGTTGTTCGATCTTCGGTGATGAGGTCTGGTAGTCGTTTAGCGGATCTTGATGCCAATCTGACCCGCGTCACACCATTCGAACATCACCTCCTCGCTCTTGCCGCAGCAACTGCCACCACAGACCCGGCTCTCACGCTTGATGACCCGCCCCTTGCGCATCCAGACGCCGAGCATGGCCTCCACCGCATCTTCCGAGGTGTGGAAGTGGCGAGCCAGATCGCGCCGGCTCACCTTCTGCTGCGCGGCGAGGTAATCCCCCAGCTCGCGCAGGATCATAAGGTCACCACCTTGCGGGCGACGATGTCACCGTGACGGCGACCGGCCCACCAGAGCAGCACCAGAGAGAGGCCGTAGCTGACGATCCAGAACAGGCTCTGCTCCGGATGAGCGGCAAAGGTCGCCACCTGATAGAAGACGGTCGCGCACATAAAGGCCATGTAGTTGCACCATACCGCCGTCATCAGCGCCCACTGGCGACCGGTTTCCCGCACCAGCGCGCCCATGGCGGCGGCGCAAGGCATGTAGAGCAACACGAACAGCAGGTAGGAGAAGGCACCGGCCGCCCCGTCGAAGTGGGTCTGCATGTTGCCGTAGGTGGAAACATCGACCTCCTGCGCTTCGGCAGCTGCCTGCTGATCATCCAGCTCACCGACAGACAATCCCATGGGGTCGCTCGGGTTGATCTCCGCCAAATTGGCCGCCACGGCGTCGATCGCCTCGTGGAAACTGGCCACCAGCGAGAACTCGCTCTCCTCCTCTTCACCACCACCAGCACCGGCGTAGAGGCTGTTGAGGGTACCGACCACCGCCTCTTTGGCGAAGATACCGGTGACGATACCGACCGTGGCCTGCCAGTTATCATCGCGCACACCGATGGGGTGCAGCACCGGCGTCACCGCCTGGCTTATCTTGCTCAGTACCGAGCCCTCTTGATCCTGATGGCCGAAGCTGCCATCGGTACCCAGCGAGTTGAGCACGCTCAGCACGGCAACCACCAGCACGATGGTTTTACCGGCGCCAAAGACGAAGGATTTGAGCTTCTGCCAGGTTTTGATGGCAACGTTGACCGGGCGCGGCCACTCGTAATCCGGCATCTCCATCAGCATGGAGTCGCTCTTGCCCGGCAGCAGTGTGTTGCGCAGCAACAGGCCGGTGAGCACCGCCACCACAATACCGATGAGGTAGAGACCGAACACCAGGTTCTGGCCGGATTCGGGGAAGAAGGCCACCGCAAACAGGGCGTAAACCGGCAGACGGGCACCACACGACATGAAGGGGGCCATGGCGGAGGTCATCAGCCGCTCCCGCTCGGAGTTGAGGGTACGGGTCGCCATCACCGAGGGGACGGTACAGCCAAAGCCCATCAGCATCGGCACAAACGCCTTGCCCGGCAGGCCGAGGCGGCGCATCAGGGCATCCACCACGAAGGCGGCGCGGGCCAGATAGCCGGAGCTCTCCAGCACCGCGAGGAACAGATAGAGGCAGCCAATCACCGGAATAAAGGTGGCCACGGTCTGCAAGCCAACGCCAAAGCCATCAGCCAGAATGGCACCCAGCCACTCGGGCGCATTGACCAGCCCCAGCAGGTGGTGCACCCCATCGACAAACAGGGCGCCGCCCATGATGTCGAAGAAGTCGATAAAGGCGCTGCCGACGTTGATGGCAAACAGGAACATCAGGTACATGACAAACAGGAAGAAGGGGATGCCAATCCAGCGATTGAGCAGCACCCGATCCAGCCATTCGCTCTGGGCCTCGGTGAGCTTGCCCTTCTGCTGGCGAGCCTGTTGTACCCACTGGTGGATATGGCCGTAGCGGATATCCGCCAGTTGCAGATCGATATCCTGCCCCTGATGGGCGCGGGCAACCACATTGTGGGCGGCGGCCTGCTGACCGGGCAGCAGGGTCTCCTGCATCACCGGATCCTCTTCCAGCAGGCGCAGGGCGCGACCACGGGTAGTGAGGTGGTGCGGGGCGAGCAGGGTCTCCAGCTCCGCCAGATCGTTTTCAAGAGAGTGACCGTAATCGAGCTGCAAGGCCGCTTGCGGCTGACCGATAAACTGCCGGATCTGCTGCTTGAAGGCGGCAACCTGTTTGCTGTTGTGGGCCGAGAGGGCCACCACCGGGCAACCGAGGGATTTGCCGAGCTTGCTCTCGTCGATGACGATGCGGCGCTTTTGCAGGATATCCAGCTTGTTGAGCACCACCACCATGGGCAGGCCCAATTCGCGCAGTTGCAGCGTAAGGTAGAGGGAGCGCTCCAGATTGGCGGCGTCGATGACGTTGAGCAGCAGGTCGGGCTGTTGGCCCTGGGCAAAGCGGCTGGCGATCTGCTCGTCCAGACTGCCATCCTGACTGGCCAGGCTATAGATGCCGGGCAAATCCATCAGCTTGAAGTGATGCTCACCTGCGCTGAACTCACCCATCTTCTTGTCAACGGTGACACCACTCCAGTTGCCCACTTGCTGGCGGGCGCCGGTCAGGGCGTTGAACAGGGAGGTCTTGCCGCTATTGGGGTTACCTACCGTTACCAGGGAGTAATTCATACCGGTTCGACCTCGATAGTGCTTTGACCAAGACGATTGTTTTGTGAGGTGTGTTTCATACCAGCTCGACCTCGATTTGCTGTGCCAGACTTTTTTGCATGGAGAGACAGATCCCCTGGCACTGGATCTGGAGCGGGTCCCCCAAGGGGGCGGAGCGCAGATAGATGACTTCAGTCTGGGGCAGCAGGCCCATCACCATCAGCTTGCGACGCAGCGGCCGTGCCAACTGGTTCATATTCTTGATGCGAGCACTCTGTCCCGGCGACAACTGCGTGAGTACCATGACTGACTCCTGAAGTTAAACAATAATAATTCGCTTTTACTTGGGGCATTATAAGCTGTGTCTTCAACTTTTATTTGAGTAAAATCAAACTCCGCTTAGCTAACCGATAAAGTATTGCCATGAGTCACGACAACAATAGCCGCCTCGTTTACAGCACGGATGGCGGCATGATCAAGGAGCAGAGTGCTCCCCAATCCGCCTCCCCCTTCCCCACCGACGGCACCGTGCGCATTCGCCGCGAGACCAAGGGGCGCAAGGGCGCCGGGGTGATCACCATTCATGGCGTACCCGCCGATCAGCAGAAAGCCATGGCGACCCTGCTCAAGAAAAAATGCGGCACCGGTGGCGGTATCAAGGAGGGGGTGATCGAGATCCAGGGGGATAAACGGGACCTGATCAAGGCCGAGCTGGAGAAAGCCGGTTTCAGCGTCAAGCTGGTGGGGGGCTGATCCCCTTGTCACCCATGCGGTTTTTACCTAGAATGCCCGCTCCCATCGAGGGGGAGTAGTCTCGCAGGCCGGTTCCATCCTTTGCATGAATACCGGCCTGCGACCCTGATCAACATACTTGGTGCCAACTCACCATGGTCAGGGTGATCCATGCCAGTCGTGGATTTGACAAGACCTTTGACGGGCCAGTGCCAATACCGGGGACGGATGGCGCAGGCTTGTCTTTGGTTTATAACAATTCCGTCCCCCGGTCATCTTTATGGAAGCCTTGTTAACCTCAACCCTCAGCGTTGCTATTGCCGAAATCGGCGATAAAACCCAGCTGTTGGCGTTGCTGCTCATCTGCCGTTTTCGCAAGCCCTGGCCCATCATCGCCGGCATGCTGGCGGCTACCCTGCTCAACCATGCGGGCGCCGCCTGGATTGGCGAGTTCATCAGCCGCTGGCTCGATCCCAAGATAATGACCTATCTGGTCGCCATCGCCTTTATCGCCATGGCTATCTGGATTTTGGTGCCGGACAAGATGGATGACGAGGAGAGCTCGCTGGATAAATACGGCCCCTTTATGGCCACCTTCGTGCTCTTCTTCATCGCCGAGATCGGGGACAAGACCCAGATCGCCACCGTGCTGCTGGCCGCCAAGTATGACTCGCTGGTGCAGGTCATCACCGGTACCACCCTCGGCATGATGCTGGCCAACGTGCCGGTGGTGCTGATCGGCAAGCTGGGGGCAGACAAGCTGCCGCTCAAGGGGATCCGCATCGCCTGCGCCATCCTCTTCGTCGGCCTCGGGGTGAGCACCCTGATCTTTGCCTGATCGCCTTTTCCGCTGACCAAGCCCTCCACTTCGGAGGGCTTTTTTGTTTGCGGCCTTATTTGTTGCTTTGTTTGCTGCTTTGTCTGTTGCGTAACCCGCTGTCGCAACCACCTACCGCAGAGCCAAGGGGCAGTGCACGGTTGCGGGTGCCTCATGCCATAATGGGGCAAACCTCGTGGAGTCCCCCCATGCACAACGTATCAAGAGAGACGCTACTCGAATGGGTCAAACAAGGACGGCTGGCACCAGAGAAGCTGGCGGACGCCCTGACCCTCGCCGATCTTCCCCCCCCTCCGGCGCGCTGGCAGTGGCTGTTTGACCGGCTGCTGCTCTGGCTCGGTGCCCTCTGCATCGGGGCCGGACTGGTCTTCTTCGTCGCCTTCAACTGGCAAGAGCTGGGCCGGGTCTCCCGCCTCGCCCTGCTGGAGGCGCCACTGCTCGCCATGCTGCTTCTGCTGTGGCGCAAACCGCTGGGGGATACTCCCCGTCAGGCGCTGCTGCTCGCTGTCGCCCTCAATATCGGCGCCCTGCTGGCGCTGGTGGGTCAGACCTACCAGACCGGCGCCGATCCCTGGCAGCTGTTCGCCACCTGGGCGCTGATGCTGGTGCCGCTGGCGCTATTTGGCCAAAGCCCGCTGCTCTGGACCTTAAGCTGGCTGCTCGGCCAGCTGGCGCTGGTGCTCTACTGGCGGCTCGGCCTGTTCGCACTCTTCTTTACCTTCGATGAAGAGGGTCTGGGCTGGTGCCTCACCCTGCTCAACGCCGCCCTCTGGGGTCTGCTTCTGCTGGCACCGGCTCGCTGGCGCCTGATGCCAAGCTGGCTGGCGGGTCTGGCTGCGGGTCTGGGGGCCACCCTGCTCACCCTGCTGGCGCTGTTTGATGCCGCCTCCCCGCTGGTGTGGCCGCTCTGGTTTGGCTGGCTCGCCGCGGCCTATGCCCTGTGGCACCACAAATTTATCGCCGGACTCGCCATGGGGTGCCTCAGCCTGATTGCCGTCATCCTCGCTACCCTCGGCAAGTGGATGGAGCCCGACATCAACGGCTTCTTGCTACTGAGCCTGATCGCCATCGGTCTTTCTGTCACCGCCGCCCGCTGGCTGCAACAACAACGGAGGTCTCATGAGTGATCTGACCCTTTGGCAAGCGCTGCAGCAGGCCAATCTGGTGGAAGGGGAGATGCCCCGTGACACCCAGCCCCACTGGTCGAGCCGTTTTATGCTGGGACTGGTGGGCTGGATTGCCGCCCTGTTCCTGCTCTTTTTCCTGTTTCTCACCTTCGAGCAGCTGACCCACGAGGCCAACAGCGCCCTGCTGCTGGGGGCTGTGCTGCTGGCGGGGGCGTATGCCCTCAACCGCAGCCAGCGCGGCGATCTCTGGGATCAGTTCGTGCTGGCACTCACCCTGGCGGCCGATGCCTGGCTGCTCTATGGCCTGCTCGATCAGCTGGATCTCCATCACGCCCTGCTCTGGTTTGGCCTGTGCCTGCTGTCGCTCGCCATCGCCGTGCTGTTCGATCACTGGCTGGTACGGCTGTTTCACAGCGTGGCGGCAGCCCTGCTGCTCACCCTTGGCCTCGCCTGCCTCGGGCTGCAACTGCTGGCGCTGCCGCTGGTGATGGCGGCCATTACCTTCTGCTGGCTGCGGGCAGATAGGGATCCACAGCGCCACCAGCTCTACCACTCCATCACCCTGGGGCTGGCTCTCTCGCTGCTGGTGCTGGGGCGTCTGCACCAACCGCTGTGGGATAGCGGCAGCAGCATTCTGGACGAGCTGGGGCTGTCGCGCCTGCCACTTTGGCTCAATCCGTTGCTCTGCGCCGCCTTGCTGCTGGCGGTGATGGTGAAACTGAGGCTCCCCCTGCTGTTCGGCCTGCCGCTAGTGCTGATCAGCGCCATCATCCCCGGCATGGGAGCGGGCGCACTGGTGCTGATCCTCGGGTTTTATGCCGGTAGTCTGGGGCTGATGACCCTCTCTGCCCTGCTGCTGCTCGGCTATGGCTCCCTCTACTACTACGATCTGGGGCTCACCCTGATGACCAAATCCTGGCTGCTGCTGGGCTCCGGCATCCTGCTGCTGGGTGCCCGCCAGCTGCTCACCACCTTCGCGGCAAGGAGCGACTCATGAAACCCGTCACCCGACAACTTGCCCTGTTGCTGAGCGGCCTTGCCATCGTGGCGGGCATCAATACCACCGTCTGGCGCTATGAGCGCGCCATGAGCAGCGGCGAAGTGGTGCTGCTGCGACTCGCCCCGGTCGATCCCCGTTCCCTGATGCAGGGGGATTACATGCGGCTGAACTATGAGATTGCCCGCGAGCTGGCCAGCAGCGATGCCCGTGAAAAGGGCCGCGACACCCTGGTGATCCGCCTTGATGCCCATCAGGTGGCAACTCTGGTGGCCGCTGGCAAACCGGATCGGCTCGCCAGCGATGAACGGCTATTGCAGGTACACCAGAGCGAGCGGCAGTGGCAGATTGGCCCCGATGCCTACTTCTTTGAAGAGGGCACGGGGGATCAGTATCAAGCGGCCCGCTACGGCGAATTCCGGCTGCAAGCGGATGGCAAGACCCTGCTGGTGGGGCTGCGGGACGAGGCTTACCAGCCCATCGGGCAGACCCGCGCCCGCTGGTAATGGCAGTGAGTGGCTATTTACGCTGTTCATGGTCACACTCAAGAGAAAGTTGATCGCTAAGGATGTTCCCAATGAGGATATGGCTGATCTGTCATCTGTTACTGCTCTGCTGGGCCTCGACGGCCCGAGCTGATCTGGGCAAGCTCGAGTACCTCACCGAAGAGTACCCCCCCTACAACTTCAGCGATCCGCAAGGCCAGCCCACCGGCCTTGCGGTCGATCTGCTGCAGATGATCTGGCAACACAGCGGCGTGGCGCCCCAGCCGGTACGCATCCTGCCCTGGGCACGCGGTTATTACTTGCTAACCCAGAAACCCAACGTGGTGCTCTTCTCCACCGCCCGCACCCAGGCGCGGGAAGATCTCTTCAAGTGGGTGTGCCCCATCGGCTACTCGGAGTACATCCTGCTGGGCCGCAAGGCGCAAAACATCACTCTCGACTCGGTGGAGCAGATGAGTCAGTACAAGATCAGCGCGGTGCGCTCGGACGCCGCCGAGCAACTGCTGCTCAACAACGGCATGGATGACAACAACATCATCTCGGCCAACCGCCTGTCGCAGGGATTGAAGATGCTGCTCTCCGGTCGCGCCGATCTGCTCGCCACCAGCAAGCTGGCGGGATATGACGCCATCCGCGAACTGAAGCTCAATAGCGACGACTTCAACGTGGCCATGGTGCTGAGCGCCGAGCAGCTCTGCTACGCCTTCAGCCGTCAGGTGCCTGACAGCGAGATCACCCTCTTTCAGCAGGCCCTGACCCGCGCCCTCGCCTCGGAAGAGTTTCGCAAATTGCAGGCCAAATACCTGCCGGTGCGCTGAGCACCCACTCACCCGATGGGCAGCAAGGCGTTGCCCATTTTATGGATGAAAGATGCAATAGAGGTGGCTAGCTATTCCCGCCACGAGCAGTCAAACTGACCAACATCTTTGATTGGCAAGGATTTTCCCGTGCGAACATGGCACTTCATTCACCTGCTGCTCCTGTGGACGACCTTCGCCCAGGCGGATCCGGCCAAACTCGAATACCTCAGCGAAATCTCCCCCCCTTATAACTTCAGTGACGAACGGGGCCAGCCCACCGGTCTGTCGGTCGAGCTGCTGCAACTGATCTGGCAGGCACGCGGCGTGGCGCCCCAGCCGATCCGCATTCTGCCCTGGGCCCGTGGCTACAACCTGCTGCAACAAAAACCCAATGTGGTGCTGTTTGCCACCGCCCGCACCCCGCAGCGGGAGCCGCTCTTCAAGTGGGCCTGCCCCATCGACCATTCGGAGTTTGTGCTGCTGGGGCGCAAGGGTGACAACATCACCCTCGACTCGGCAGCGCAGCTTGGCCACTACAAGATCGGGGTGGTGCGCGCCACCGTCTCCAAGCAACTGCTGCTCGATCGCGGTATCGATGAGCACCAACTGATGCAAGCCAACCGCCTGACCCAGGCGGCCAAAATGCTCACCTCCGGGCGTGCCGATCTGTTTGCGACCAACAAACTGGTAGGCTATCAAACCCTGCAGCAGCTCGGCTTCAAGCCGGATGACGTTCATGTTGCCTTCGTGCTGGATACCACTCCGCTCTGCTACGCCTTCAGCCGTCAGGTGCCCGACAGCGAGGTCGCCCTCTTTCAGCAGGCACTGACCCGGGTCGTCGCGTCAGCGGATTTCTCGGCCTTGCAAACCAAATACCTGTCGCTGCGCTAACGCCCTGATCGCCGCCGACAGAGGGCGCGGGATGGCGGCGAGCTCCGGCACTTTTATTACCAAACATGCCCCGTCGCCTTGGCGAAATCGGCCAGCTTGGTCACACTTGAGCATGATATTCCCTTGATCAGGATGGCAAAAATGAAAGCATGGATTGGATTGGCCGGAGCGCTGCTGGCCACCCTCGCACAGGCGAGTCCTGAGCTCGGCAAACTGCACTACCTCACCGAAGAGTACAAACCCTACAACTACGCCGACGCCAGCGGCGCCCCTGCCGGCCTCGCGGTCGAGCTGCTGCAACTGGTGTGGCAAAAGACCAACACCCCGCCGCAGCCCATCACCATCATGCCCTGGGCGCGCGGTTACTACCTGCTGACCCAAAAGCCCAATGCGGTACTCTTCTCCACCGCTCGCACCCAGGCGCGGGATCCCCTGTTCAAGTGGGCCTGCCCCATCGGGTATGCCGAGATCGTGCTGGTGGGGCTGGCCGAGCGCAATATCACCATCACCAAGCTCGACGATGCCAAAGCGTTCAATATCGGGGCGGTGCGGGCCGATGTGGGGGAGCAGCTGCTGCTCAACAACGGCTTTGACGAGACCAAACTGATGGCCGCCAACCGGCTGGCACAGGCGCTGAAGATGCTCACCTCCGGCCGGGTCGATCTGGTCTCCACCAACAAGACCACCATGGAGCAGCTGATCGTCGAGCAAAAACTCGACCCCGCCCGCTTCAAGGAGCAGTGGGTGCTGAGCTCGGAGCAGTTCTGCTTTGCCTTCAGCCATCCGGTGAGCGATGCGCTGGTCAGAGAGTTCCAGACCGGCTTGACCCAGGTGCTGGCCAGCAGTGAATACCCGCTGCTGCACAGCAAATATTTCCCGGCACCGGCGCCCGCCAACACTGAACAGGCCAAAACCGGGACAACCAACTAGCTCGCACAGCGCCAATACAGAGGGGCCCGATATGGGCCCCTCCGGTTTTGTGGCTCGCCACACTCAATCGCGCACGGCCTGTGCGTTGTTGTCGAGCACTCTCCTTTGGCTATTCACCTTGGGTTGACCACTTCTGGTTACTCGCACAGCCCTTTACGTTCAACCACGCACCAGCGCCGCGGCGGCCAGCTTGTGACGGGCGATAAGCTGCTCGATATCCAGCCCCTCGATGGCGCCATCCACCACCCGCCACTTGCCACCCACCATCACCCGATCGGCCCGCTCGGCGCCGCACAAGATCAGCGCCGCGATGGGGTCGTGACTGCCGCTAAAGCGCAGATCATCGAGCTTGAACAGCGCCAGATCTGCCTGCTTGCCGGGCAGCAGCTCGCCGAGATCGCCGCGCCCCAGCAGCTTGGCCGAGCCACGGGTCGCCCACTCCAGTACCTTGCGCGGGGTGATGCGCTCGGCGCCGTAGCGCAGCCGTTGCAGATAGAGCGCCTGACGGGCCTCCTGCATCAGGTTAGAGGCATCGTTGGAGGCCGAGCCATCCACCCCGAGCCCCACAGGTGCACCGGCGGCTTCCAGATCCAGCGTCGGGCAGATACCGGAGGCGAGCCGCATATTGGAGACCGGACAGTGACACACCCCGGTGCCCGCTGCCCCGAGCCGTGCAATCTCGTCCGGATTGAAGTGGATGCCGTGGGCCAGCCAGGTGCGATCCCCCAGCCAGCCCACCTTGTCGAGATAATCGACGGTGCGCAGACCAAAACGCTCGATGCAGAAGGCCTCCTCATCCAGCGTCTCCGCCAGATGGGTGTGCAGCCGCACATCGAGCTCGGCCGCGAGCTTCGCGCTCTCCACCATGATCTCCTCGGTCACCGAGAAGGGGGAACAAGGGGCCAGCGCAATCTGGATCTGCGCCCCGGCGCCGCGCTGGTGGTACTGGCGCACCAGCCGCAGGCTGTCATCGAGGATCTGCTGCTGCCCCTGCACCGTGTGGCGCGGCGGCAAGCCACCGTCATCCTCGCCCAGACTCATGGAGCCGCGGGTCAGCATGGCGCGCATGCCTAGCTCACGCACCGTCTCGACCTGAATATCGATGGACTCCTCCATCCCGTGCGGGAAGAGGTAGTGGTGATCCGCCGCAGTGGTGCAACCGGAGAGCAACAGCTCCGCCATCGCCACCTTGCTCGCCAGCGCCAACGCGTCCGGTGTCAATCTGGCCCACACCGGATAAAGCGTCTTGAGCCAGGGGAAGAGCGGCTGATTGACCACCGGCCCCCAGGCGCGGGTCAGGGTCTGGTAGAAGTGGTGGTGGGTATTGATAAGGCCCGGCAGCACCACATGGTCGCGGGCATCGAACAGCTGATCGCACGGCCGGGTTGGCTGCTGGCCCGCCGCCAGCACCTCACTGATGAGATTATTTTCAATCACCAGCCCGCCGCGACCATCGACGGCCTCGGGGGTAAAGGTGGCAAGGGGGTTTTTAATCCAGATACGGGTAGCGGACATGGCCGGCGCCTCCATCAGTCATACATAGGGGTGAGCCAGCTCAGTTATACCCTGTCTGCTGATCCAGAGGCGGCGCAGCGCCGCAGTGGCCCCAGTCTACCCGGCGATGGCAAAAAATCTGTGAGCCTCGTTTTAAATCAAGGTGATAGCCCCTCCCCTCGCGGCGTCACCCCAGCGCCCTGCCAGTACCCAGCCCCGACAGCCATTGATTGATCCCCCATTGCGAAAAGTGTGCGCCAGCGCAAAAAAACCTCTGGTTTCTGATAGTTGCGTGATGGCAGCCATAGTTAAGCGCTCAATGAATCCGTAAGATATCCAGCGGCGCCTGTTGGCCCCCTTCTCGTGATCAATGGTCAACGGCGCAATCTGGTAGCGACAGTCAGGGGCGGTAGCGACTTTGGCGGCATCCAGCCGCGCTCTCGCCCCTACGCCAAGGTGCGAGAGTTGCACCCTCGACGGGTCTTCCCGTCCGCCCTCGGGGCTGTGCCCATGCCCCCTTGTACGGTGGACGCTTGGGGCAATGGGTAAGGTCGAATTGGGTCGAATTGGGTCGAATTGGGTCGAGTAGGGTCGATTAGCGAAGCGTAATCGTCCGCGGTAACCATCCCCTCTCCCTTGCGGGTGAGCGGTAGGGTGCAATAAGCGGAGCGCATTGCACCAAGGTAACCGTCCCCTCTCCCCTTGCGGGAGAGGGTTAGGGTGAGGGGGTCGGTAACATCTTTGCATGGCGGCATATCGGCTCCCTAAATGGCATGGCTTCGCCGTGCAGGACACGAGGGCGTTGCCCTCGACTGGGTTTCGCCGC
The DNA here is from genome assembly GCF_027705265.1 of Aeromonas sp. QDB11. Classification (NCBI taxonomy): domain Bacteria; kingdom Pseudomonadati; phylum Pseudomonadota; class Gammaproteobacteria; order Aeromonadales; family Aeromonadaceae; genus Aeromonas; species Aeromonas sp. QDB11. The sequence continues at coordinate 34,682 of NZ_JAPDBM010000053.1, forward strand.
CGCTGCGCGGCTTGGGCGAGTGACTTTGGAAAGACCCAAAGTCACCAAAGGTCTAATCCCCCAATTGTTCGCCCTCCTGCGTCGGGTTCCCTCGGTTCACCCGTTTGTCCCACGGCACCGAAGCCAGTTAACAGCACCTGTTATTTATTCGGAGCAAAGATCAGGAGGGTTGTTATCTCTGATCTGGCCCCTCGCCCACCCCATGGCGAGAGCAGATTGTCGCTCCTATGCAACAGGTGTCATCGACATGGTTGCCCAGGGGGAAAATAACTGTGAGTACAACAGCAAGCTGCATACATCCTTATCGGGGAACGGTTTTATATTGAAAGCCCGACAGTGAGTAATAACACCTTATCCCTCGAACATCTGATTACGCTTCGCTAATCGAATCTGCGATCTATAACTTATACCTTCCCTAGAGAAAAAAATGAACAACATCTTCTATCAAGGCGGAAATGAAATAATTCAAAAAGACCTGGAGAGTCATTTATCTTCATTGTGTCAGTTAGAAAACATAGGAATTCTGCTGGGTGCTGGGTCATCAAAAAGTGCAGGTGGAAAGGTTATGTGGGAAATATGGAGTGATTTTTGTGCAACCAATAAATCCTCGATACCAATTCTTAAAGATAGATATTGAATCGCCCCTGGTTTTCTAGACACTTTGTTGCTGAAAAATAAACTGCCTTTCAAACTCTACCGGCGACAGCCCAT
>NZ_JAPDBM010000054.1:0-18849 GCF_027705265.1 Aeromonas sp. QDB11
TGATCTCGCACCTCGATAACTGTACGTAAGATCAGTATAGTTCGTGGTAACTGACTGCTAATCATGGGTAATCAGGTATTTTATTGAAGATACACCCGAGCAGTATTGGAACTGGCTTAAGAGAGACAGAGACACAGTTTTACTATTCTATAGGTTCTCTAGCAGCATTAACAGGAATGAATATCCGAACTGGCCTGCATTAAGTGCAGGTAAAGCATATGAAATATTAGATGAGTTCATTGAGCGATGGCCAAAGGTAGAGTTGCCTAGTGGTTGGGGAAGTGACAGTCCAGCAGATGAGAAAGCCTATCGCTTTTTAAAAGAATTACTCTGGTCATTCAATACAGATGATGGAGCATCATACATTAGATTGTTGCTTTCTGACCTTCGCTTTTCTGACTTCCATATGGACTTGCAGAGTATTAATGCCTCCTTAATTAGGAAGAGGGCATTGCGAGACTTCACACCTCCGCTGCCACATGAAATTATCAAGTTGCTGGATGGTAATGAAGTTGTCACAGTGGAGGGCTTACGCAAGCTGGTTCTTTATGAGTTGCACCGATATCAACAAGATATCTATGGGGGAGAGTTCAATTCAGCAGAGCGCTTTTACGAGAAAGGTGAAAGGTTGGATGAAGTGCGTTCAACCGAGATCATTGCTGAACGTATCAAGTTGCGCCTTGAGCCGCAAAACATCACAGTCACGCCAGAACATCAGCTAAAGGATCGAAATCGGAGTGATTTCACTTTCACCAAAATTATTGCTGGTCAGAGGCGCCTATTAGTGACTGAGGTAAAAGGGCAATGGCATCGAGAACTTTACAAGGCCGCATCAGCCCAGCTCTATGAGCGTTATTCCATCCACCCAGATGCCGAACAGCAAGGAATATTTTTAGTTATCTGGTTTGGTGCGAATGAAGAGGTTGCAGGACGAAAGAAGCACGGAATTGAATCTGCCGAAATGCTGAAAATAGATATTGAAGAAAAACTCCCCGCAGAGTTATTGGGGCTAATTGACGTGTTTGTGTTGGATGTTTCTCGTCATTAAGTCATCAGTCTAGGAGATGATGCTTGCCATTGTGATGAGTGGATTTTAGGGGCCCTACTTGTTTGGGTGAAGAGAAAGATACGATTGCTTCCCGACATTCAACGTAGCCGCTCCGGCTTGCATCCCCCGCCATGCAGGCGCAGACTGTTTGGCCTTGTTTTTATGCGATTCGATTCAAGGCAACCATCATGACTCCTGCCATCAACCTGCTGAAGAAGCTCAAAATCCCCCACAAGCTCTACCCTTACGAGTGCGAAGCCCACGACGATTTCGGCAAGCATGCCGCGACCCAGCTCGGGCTGCCGGAGGCGCAGGTGTTCAAGACCCTGGTCGCCCATCACGACAAGCAGGCGGTGGTGGCCATCGTTCCCTCATCCGGCATGTGCAGCCTGAAACAGCTGGCCAAGGCGACCGGTCTCAAGAAGGTGGAGATGATGAAACCGGCGGAAGCGGAGAAGCTGACCGGCTATAAGGTCGGCGGCATCAGCCCGCTGGCCCAGAAGAAATTGCTGCCCACCGTGCTCGACGAGTCGGCGCTGCAGTTTGACGAGATCCTGGTGAGCGGCGGCAAGCGCGGCCTCTCGGTCGGTGTGGCGCCGCAGGATATGCTGACGCTGATGAAGTGGATCGCCGCTCCCATCGGCGAAGAGTAGTGTCGGGCACAGTGTGAACCTGCCTTCCGGGCCTGTGGTGGCCCGGATTGTCCTACCTGTGATCGGACGCGCAAGCCGTGATTGCCCCGTGCTCAACGGGGAGTGTGCCAGTCTATACTGGGTGAACCCCGTTGTATGAGTTCAGCCATGATGTACCGACTTCTGTTGCTTTGCCTCTGTTTATCCTTCCCCTCTGCCTTGCTGGCTGCCACCCGCTTTACCCTGCTCAGTCCTGAAAACAGTCAGGATATGCGGATGCGTTATTACCGTGAGGTGATGCAGCTGGCGCTGGAGAAAACTCGTCCCGAATATGGTGACTACGAGTTGCTGGACTCCCTGCCGATGAACAAGGCGCGGATGCGGATCGAGGTGCAGGAGCAGGGCAAGAGTGCGCTGTTTATTGTCGATAGCTGGCCCTATCAGGGGGAGGTTGTGGCGGGTCAGGGCGCGGAGGATCAGGTGTCATCGATCCCGTTCCCGATCGATATGGGGATCCTCGGCTATCGGGTCTGTTTTGTCGGCTCGGATCGTGCTGCCGAGCTGGCGCGGGTGAACACCCTGGATCAGTTGCGCCACTTCACTCAAGGGGTGGGCACCGGCTGGCAGGATGCGGCGATCCTGCGCCACGGCGGGCTGACGGTGCATGAGGTGGATAACTACGAGTCGCTGTTTCGTATGGTGGCACGAGGGCGCATCGATCTCTTCTGTCGTGGGGCCAACGAGATCCTGTCGGAGTGGCAATCTCATCAGGGCAAGGTGGCCGGTTTGACGGTCGATCGCCATCTGGCCCTTTTCTATCCGCTGATCCACGTGTTCTACAGTAATGCCCGCTACGTTCAGGAGCGCGAGCGCCTTGAGCGCGGTCTGCAACTAGCCTGGCAGGATGGTTCGCTCAAGCGGCTCTGGCGCCATCACTTCCAACCCTCGCTGGTGTTTGCCAATCTGGGGGCTCGCCAGATTTTCCGGCTCGGCAATCCGCAGTTACCCAAGGGCGGTTTTGACTATCGTTCCTACCTTTACAACCCGCTGGCGGATGATTTCGGTTCACTGCCCTGAGCCGAGTTATCAGGTGCGCAGGCTCTGATAGAGTAAGGGAGAGATCATTGCCGCCAAGGATATGGCCCATGCGCGCATCTGCCCGCTATCTGCTCTTTATTGCGTTGCTGCTGCCCGCGACCGGCGGTGCGGCCCCTGCCTTTACGCTGCGTACCTGCCTCGAAAACAGTGACTCCTACCCCTGGCTGCTGCAATCGGGGGAGGGGATTGTCCAGTATCACCTCAAGGCGGTTGCCACCGCCCTCAATGCCGAGATCGTGCTGACGCCGCTGCCGTGGAAGCGCTGCCTCTCTCAGGTGAGCAGTGGCCAGATGGATGCGGCCATCAAGATGAGTTACAGCGTCGAGCGAGCGACCAAGGTGGGGGTCTATCCCATGCGTGAGGGCAAACCCGACCCCGCCAAGCGGCTGCTGACCGAGAGCTACAGCCTCTATCAGCTCAAGGGGGGCAAGAGCCAGTGGGATGGCACCACCCTCAGGGTTAAGGGCATGGTGGCGGCCCAGTCGGGATTTTCCATCGTCGACTTGTTGCTGGCTGCGGGGGCCGAGGTGGACGACTCCAGCCGTGACCCGCTGATCATGTTGAAAAAGCTGGTGATGGATCGGGCGCAGGCGACGGCCATCCAGACCGAGGTGGCTGACAGCATTCTGGCGGCTCATCCCGAGCTGCAGGCCCGTATCGAGCGGCTGTCGCCGGTGCTGGTGGAGAAACCCTACTATCTGGTCTTCTCTCACCACTTCTATCAGGCCCATCCCCAACAAAGCCGGCAGGTGTGGGATGCCATCGAGCAGGTGCGCGATTCTGCTGCCTATCAACGTTACGCTGCGTCGCTCAGAAGCACGACTCCGGTGGGGGAGTAGGCTGATGGATGCGACTGGCCGAAAAGGGGAGGAGAGCGTGGGGTGGTGGCAGGGCCGAGCAGCCACGCTCAGGGCTACACTGAAAGTACCCCTTCAGCCAAGGCGCGGTTTATGTCACCCCTGCATCTGCTGACCACCGCTCTGCTCTGCATGTTGTCGCTGACCGGACAGGCGGCCACCCGGTTTACCTATATCAGCCCGGAGAGCGAGCGGGATCCGCGCACCACTTATGATCGGGAGCTGCTGCGGCTCGCCCTCGACAAGACCCGCGACCAGTTTGGCGACTATCTGCTGGAGCCTGCGCCGCCCATGACCAAGGCACGCGAGCGGCTCAGCATGCAGCTCGACAGCTATCCCAACCTCTTTGTGATGGACAGCTACAGCAGCACCCGCGAGGATCTGGGGCTCGCCTATGTCCGTTTTCCCATCCATCTGGGGATCGTCAGCTACCGCATCTGTTTTGTCAGCCCGCAGCAAAAGGTGGCGGTGAGCAAAGTGACCGACCTCAAGGGGCTGCGGCAGTTCACCTTCGGTCAGGGCAAGGGGTGGCTGGATGTGGATATCCTGCGCTACGCCGGGATGGAGGTGGTGGAAGTGGAGGGGTACGAAAAGCTGTTCAAAATGGTTGCGCGGGGTCGCTTCGATCTCTTCTGCCGCGGGGTGAGCGAGCTGCGCAGCGAGCAGCTCACCCACAAGGAGATAGCGGATCTGCTGGTGGATGAGGCGCTGTTGATCTACTACCCGCTGCCCCGGGTTTTCTACACCAATCCCAACAATCGCGAGGCGCTGCAGCGGGTCGAACGGGGGTTGCAGCTGGCGTGGCAGGATGGCTCGCTACAGGCGCTGTGGCGCAAGAGCTTTGGCCCGGCCATCGCCTTTGCCAAGCTCTCCCAGCGCCGACTGTTGCGACTGGATAACCCCTTCCTCGACGGGATCAGCTTCGATTACCGCCCCTACTTCTACAATCCGCAGACCGATCGCTTCGGCGATTACTGAGGTGCCTGCCGCTGGCGGCAGAGGGCCAGCCAGGCCTCGGCGGTGCGGGAGAGATAGCGCTCGCTCGGCCAGATCACCCCGAGTCGCCAGCTCAATTCGGGCTCCAGCGGCCGCAGCACCAGACCATCCGGCGTCAGCCGGTTGCAGACCGGCTCCGGCAAGAAGGCGACTCCCATGCCGCTGCGCACCATGGCGGTGAGAAAATCCCACTGGCTGCTGCGCGCCGCCACCTGCGGCACAAAGCCCGCCTCCTGACACGCCTGCTCCAACCGCTCGCTCAGGGTAAACGCTTGGGTATAGAGCAGGAAGGGCTCTTCCTGCAGAGACTCCAGCCGCAGCGGCGCCTCGCCATGCCAGCGGGGTTGATCAGGCAGCACTACCCGGATCGGGTATTGATCCAGCTCCAGCGCGCTGAGAGCGCCCCCCTCTTTGGTCGGCAGCATGGTGATGGCGAGATCCAGCTCCCCCTCCAGCACCGCCTGTTCGATGCGGCGACCGCCGTACTCCACCAGGGTCAGCTCCACCTTGGGATAGCGGGTGCGGTAGGCGCGGATCAGATCCGCATAGACGTGACCCACCATGGGGGGAATGCCGAGGGTGAGGCGACCATGTTGCAGGCTCTGCAGATCCGCCAGTTCGGCCTCCAGCTGCTGCATCTCAGCCAAGATGGTCTGGGCACGGTTGAACAGCACCTGGCCGCTGTCGGTCAGGGTGAAGCGGCGCCCTTCCCGGTTGAGCAGGGGTTGGCCCAGCTCCTCCTCGATATTGCGGATCATCTTGCTGATGGTGGGCTGGGTGACGAACAGCTTTTCAGAGGCGCGGGTGAAGCTTTTTTCCCGCACCAGTTCGACAAAATAGCGCAGGGCGCGAATATCCATGGACTCTCTCGACTCGTGTTGGCGGGTACGGGATGAAGTATGCCTATGCGGCATGAATTCGATAATTTTAATTCATTTCTGGCAGGTTTTGCTCAACTCTATACTGTGAGCCGGTTCACAGAAAGACGATGATCATGAAAGCCCTCTGCTTGCGCTGGTTACAGACTCCCTTCCAGATTGTGTTGCTGGCAGCCATCTGGCTGCTGGCCGATACCGCGGTGCGTACCCTCCATCTGCCGCTGCCCGCCAACCTCACCGGCATGCTGTTGCTGCTGGTCTGCATCCTGCTCGGGGTGGTCAAGGCCGAGTGGTTCAGCGCGGGTGCCCGCTGGTTGCTGGCCGAGATGCTGCTCTTCTTCGTGCCCGCCGTGGTGGCGGTGGTCAACTATCAGGATCTGCTGTTGCAAGAGGGGTGGCGCATCATGGTGGTGCTGCTGGTGAGCACCACGCTGGTGCTCGGCACCACGGCGCTGGTGGTGGATCGGGTTTACCGCCTCGAACTGAAACTGGCCCGCCGGAGTCGTCGTCATGTCTGATACCCTGCTCGGGCTGATCTGTTTCGCCCTTACCCTGCTCTTCTACTACGCCAGCAAATGGCTCTACGGCAAAAAGCGCATCCTGCCGCTGATGCCGCTGCTGCTGGCGCCGACCCTGCTGGTGGCCGTGGTGCTGCTGTTCCACATCCCCTATCAGGATTACATGGCGGAATCCCACTGGCTGCTCTGGCTGCTGGGCCCAGCCACCGTCGCCTTCGCGGTGCCGGTCTACGAGAACCGCCAGCTCATTCGCCGCCACTGGCTGTCGCTGTCGGTCGGGGTGGTCGCCTCGGTCATCATGGCGGTGGGCAGTACCGTGCTGCTGGCCCGCTGGCTGGATCTCTCCGACATGTTGCAACGCAGTCTGGCGATGCGCTCCATCACCACGCCGTTTGCGGTGGAGGCGACCCGCGCCATCGGCGGTCAGAGCGATCTTACCGCGCTGTTTGTGGTGCTGACCGGCGTCATCGGCATGGCGGTGGGGGAGAGCGTGCTGACCGTGCTGGCCATTCGCAGTCGCCTCGGCAAGGGGGCGGGCTTTGGTGCCTCGGCCCACGGCGCCGGTACCGCCAAGGCCTATCAGATGGGCAACGAAGAAGGGGTGGTCTCCAGCATGGTGATGATGATCGCCGGTATGGTGACCGTGCTGCTGGCACCCCTGCTGGGCCGGATGTTCTGGTAGGCCGGGCTTCCCTTTAGAAGGCGGCTCGTCCCGGCGCTACACTCTAGTGAGCGTGTATTCCCGGGATGAGCAGTATGACCTTTCATCGCCTCGCTTTCTTCTTGTTGCTGTGCAGCCTTTCCCTCCTTGCCGCCCCCCTGCGGGCGAGCGACGTTTTTACCCATATCAGCCCCGAGAGCGAGCGGGATCAGCGCACTCTCTATTTTCGCGATCTGTTGCAGCTGGCGCTGGAGAAGACCCGTGACAGCTTTGGTGACTATGAGCTGCGGGCGGCGCCGCCGATGAACAGGATCCGGCTGCGCCAAGTGCTGCAAACCAACTTCTACCCCAACTTCTTTGCCGTCGATACGCCACAGCCCGATAGCGGCGAGGCCCTCGACTATGTCCGCTTCCCGGTGGAGCTCGGCATCCTCGGCTATCGCATCTGCTTCGTCAGTCCGCAGCAGGCGAAGGCGATTGCGGGGGTGACCCGCTTCGAACAGCTCAAGCAGTACCAGAACGTGCAGGGGCGCGGTTGGCAGGATGCTGCCATTCTGCGGGCGGCCGGTCTGCAGGTGCAGGAGGTGGACAGCTATGAGCGCCTGTTCAAGCTGGTGGCCCGTGGGCGGGCCGACCTCTTTTGCCGCGGCGCCAACGAGCTCTTCACCGAGCTGGAGCAGCATCGGGATGTGGTTGGTCTCACCGTGGAGCCGCACATCGCTCTGCACTACCCCTTCCTCCATCTCTTCTACACCTACAAGGGGAATCAGACGGGGCTCAGGCGCATTCAGGCCGGGCTCAAGCTGGCGTGGCAGGATGGCTCGCTACAACAGCTCTGGCTGCGCTACTTCAAGCCATCCCTCGATCAGGCCAGGCTCCACGAGCGGCAGCTGTTCGAGCTGCCCAACCCTCTGCTCAAGGGGATCGACTTTGATTACGACGCCTACCACTATGATCCGGTAACGGGGCACTTCGGCCCCGGCTTGCCCTGAGCCGGAATCAGCAATCAGTGACGTGGCCAGCCCTGCGGCTGGCCTTTTTATCAGGCGAATCATGCCAAATTGGCATGCTTTTTATTATTTAAATTCATTTTTTGACGGTTGTTGCGCTGCATATACTGGGGGTCGCTTCACGGTTCAGATTTGCTCCTGCCCGCTTCTGGCTTGCGCGAGTGAGCCTGAATCGTCCTGCTGCGGCGTCTTGATGTTCTGCATGAAGGCGTCCATCACTGGGCCGGGATCGATCCCGGCAGGTATTACAGCTGACGGAGCCTTGTTATGTTTAATCCCCACCCTTGCGCCCTGATTGTCGAAGGGGGCGCGATGCGCGGCATCTTTGCCAGCGGCGTGCTCGATGCGTTTGTCGAAAGTCACCACTACCCGTTCGATTTCGTCATGGGCGTCTCGGCCGGTGCCACCAATCTGGTCTCCTACCTGAGCGAGCAGCCGCGCCGCAGTCACCACATCATCACCGAGCTGGCTTGCAGCTCCCGGTTTCTCGATCCCCTGCGTTTCGTCAAAGGGGGCGACCTGGTGGATATCGGCTGGCTGTGGCAGGCCAGTCGCCATCGCTTCCCGCTCGATCTTGAGACCTTCTGCGCCCGCGACATTCCCTTCTACGCGGTGGCGACCGATGTGGCGAGCGGCAAGGCCATCTATCTGCCGGTGCGGCCCGACAACATGGATGAGGTGCTGACTGCCACCTGCGCTCTGCCGGTGGTGCAGCACGATACCCCCTGCGTCGATGGTCGCCCGATGGCCGATGGCGGGATCAGCGACTCCATTCCGGTGATAGAGGCCTATCGGCGCGGGGCGCGGCGGATGACAGTGGTGCTGTCGGAACCCTGGGGATATCGCAAGAAGCCGGCCCGTTTTTGCTGGATGGTCAAAGCCTTGCTGAAAACCCAGCCTGCACTGGCGCAAGCTATGCTGGAGCGGGATCGCGCCTACAACCGGGGACTCGATTTCATTGCCAATCCCCCTGCCGATTGCGAGATCGAAGTGATCGCGCCACCGGCCGATTTCATGGTCTCCCGTTTTACCCAGGACCCGGTCAAGCTGGAGTCCGGCTATCTGCAGGGTTACTGGCAGGGGCGCCAGAGTCTGTTGCGGGCCCGTAGAGAGGCGCGAGCGGTGGCCTGACTGGTTTGCCGGGTGCTGAATATAAAAAGGGGAACCTCGCGGTTCCCCTTTGCATGCTTGTGCGGCAGTCGCTGGTTACAGCATCTGCTTGAGGCGATAGAGCAGGTCCAGTGCCTGACGGGGAGTGAGCTCGTCCGGGCGCAGCGCTTCCAGCTCTTCCACCACCGGATGAGGCTGCGGGGCGAGGGTCACCGGAGCCGGGCGGCTTTCACCGGCGGCCACCGGGGTGGCGCTCTCCAGCTCGTGCAGTTTGTGACGGGCCTGCTGGATCACCGATTTCGGCACCCCGGCCAACGCCGCCACTTGCAGGCCGTAGGAGCGGCTGGCCGCGCCTTCCTGCACTGCGTGCATAAAGGCGATGGTGTCGCCGTGCTCCACCGCATCGAGGTGGACGTTGGCCAGCCCGCTCATCAGCTCCGGCAGACGGGTCAGCTCGAAGTAGTGGGTGGCGAACAGGGTGTAGGCGCCAATCTTGCTCGCCAGCTGTTCGGCACAGGCCCACGCCAGCGAGAGGCCGTCGTAGGTGCTGGTGCCGCGGCCAATTTCGTCCATCAGCACCAGACTGCGGGCGGTGGCGTTGTTGAGGATATTGGCGGTCTCGGTCATCTCCACCATAAAGGTGGAGCGGCCGGAGGCGAGATCGTCTGACGCTCCGATGCGGGTGAAGATACGGTCGATGGGGCCGATGCGGGCGCTGTCGGCGGGCACGAAGGCGCCGATATGAGCCAGCAGCACGATCAGCGCGGTCTGGCGCATGTAGGTCGATTTACCGCCCATGTTGGGACCCGTGATGATCAGCATCCGCCGCTCCCGCTCCAGCCGGATGGGGTTGGCGATAAAGGGATCTGTCATCACCTGCTCAACCACCGGATGGCGGCCCGCTTCGATCAGGATCTGATCCTCATCGATGAGGGTCGGGCAGCGGTAGTCGAGGGTCTCGGCCCGCTCGGCCAGGTTGGCTAGCACGTCCAGCTCCGCCAGTGCGGCGGCGGAATCCTGCAGATCGCCGAGGTGGGGCAGCAGAGTATCGAGCAGCTCTTCGTAGAGCCGTTTCTCCAGCGCCAGCGCCTGGGACTGGGCGGTGAGTACCTTGTCCTCGTATTTCTTCAGCTCATCGATGATGTAGCGTTCGTTGTTCTTGAGGGTCTGGCGGCGGATGTAGTGGGCCGGCACCAGATGGCTGTTGGCGCGGCTCACCTCGATATAGAAGCCGTGCACCTTGTTGTAACCCACCTTGAGGGTGTTGATGCCGGTCAGCAGTTTTTCCCGCTCTTCGATGCGGGCGAGGCTGGCGGTGGCGCCGTTGGCGAGATCCCGCAGCTCGTCCAGCTCCTGATTGAAGCCGTCACGGATGACGCCACCATCGCGGATCAGCACCGGCGGCACCTCCATCACCGCACGTTCCAGCAGGTCGAGCAGCTCGGGGAAGGTGCTGGCGCGCTCGGCCAGCTGTTGCACCGCTTCGTGCTCGTTGTCCGCCAGCAGGCGCTGCAACTCGGGCAGCTGGGCGAAGGCCTGACGCAGTCGGGTGAGGTCGCGCGGGCGGGCCGAGCGCAGGGCGAGACGGGCCAGCACCCGCTCCACATCACCCACCTGACGCAGCAGGCTGCCCAACTCGTCGTAGAGGTTCTGCTCAATGAGCTCCTTGATGGTGCTCTGGCGACCTTTCAGGATCACCCGATCGCGGATCGGCTGGTGGATCCAGCGCTTGAGCAGGCGGCTGCCCATGGGGGTGGCGGTGCGATCCAGCACCTCGGCCAGGGTACTTTCATAGCCACCGGCCAGATTCTGGGTCAGCTCCAGATTGCGGCGGGTGGCGGCATCCATGATAACCGCATGATCCGGCTGCTCGAGGCGCACGTTGCGGATGTGGGGCAGGGCGGTGCGCTGGGTGTCCTTGACGTACTGCATCAGACAACCAGCGGCGCACAGGGCGGTCTCGCTCTTGTCTACGCCAAATCCCACCAGATCCTGGGTGCCGAATTGTTGGCAGAGCAGCTTGCGAGCTGTGCCCAGCTCAAACTCCCACTCCGGACGGCGGCGCAGGCCGCGGCGACCCTCGATATGGTGCAGGAACTCGAACGATTCGGGATAGAGCAGCTCGGCCGGATTGGTGCGTTGCAGCTCCGCCAACAGGGTCTCTTCTTTATCGAACTGGTTGATGAAGAAGCGGCCGGAGCCGATGTCCATGGTGCCGTAACCGAAGCGGCGGCCATCGTGATAGACGGCGGCGATCAGGTTGTCCTGCCGCTCGCTGAGCAGCGCCTCGTCGGAGACGGTGCCTGGGGTGATGATGCGAATGACCTTACGCTCCACCGGCCCCTTGCTGGTGGCGGGATCCCCCACCTGTTCGCAGATGGCGGCCGACTCGCCGAGCTGTACCAGCTTGGCCAGATAACCCTCGATGGCGTGATAGGGCACCCCCGCCATCGGGATGGGGCTGCCGGCCGACTGGCCGCGCTTGGTCAGGGAGATGTCGAGCAGCTGGGAGGCCTTGCGGGCATCGTCATAGAACAGCTCGTAGAAGTCGCCCATCCGGTAGAACAGCAGGATTTCCGGGTTCTCGGCCTTGAGGCCAAGGTACTGCTGCATCATGGGCGTGTGGGCGCTGAGATTGGCGCTTGGCGCAGCGCCAGTAGCGTGGTGTTGTGCGGTCATGTTCTGTTCCAGAAGGGGCCTCTGCGGGCCAGTGTCTGCGGTGATGAGCCTTGAGCTTGATGGCGCCATTCTACACATAAGCGTCGCGCCGGGGGAGCGGGTGTTCCGGGCGCGGCTGCTCGGCACTATTGAAGGCATGGCACCGGAGCAACCTCCCATTGCAACAGGCAAGCGCGGTTGCCGTGGCGGTCTGCCATGGTTGCGGGCCGCGCTAGCGGGATCGCATAATGTGCCTCTTGAGCGGATCAGCAGGAGTCGTGATGAAACTGGATGCAGAGATAGAGCACCTTGCCATCGAGCTGGGACGTGCCCTCGGTCAGCGGGGCTGGCTGGCGGCGACCGCCGAATCCTGTACTGGCGGCGGGGTGGCCAGCGCCATCACCGACATTGCGGGCAGCTCCGGCTGGTTCGATCGCGGGTTTGTCACCTACACCAACGAGGCCAAGCAGCAGATGTTGGGGGTGAGCAGTGAGAGCCTTGAACAGCATGGCGCGGTGAGCGAAGCCGTGGTGCTGGAGATGGCCCGCGGCGCGCTGGCCCACTCGTCGGCCGCCATCAGCGTGGCCATCAGTGGCATCGCTGGCCCCGGTGGCGCCACCGAAGACAAGCCGGTCGGCACCGTCTGGTTTGCCTGGGCCGATCGCAACGGCCGTCACCACTCTCTGCTCGCCCGCTTCGACGGGGATCGTCGGCAGGTGCGCCAGCAGGCGGTGAGACAGGCCCTGTCGGGTCTGTTGGCCCTGCTCAGATAAATTGGGCTTGATACTGTATGAATAGACAGTATACTTAGCCCAACTTCACTTCTTACTCACGATTTCCAGCGGAGATTGGCATGGATCAGAACAAACAGAAGGCACTGGCGGCTGCGCTGGGTCAGATTGAAAAGCAGTTCGGCAAAGGTTCCATCATGCGTCTGGGCGACAGCAAGACCATGGATATCGAAGCCATCTCTACCGGCTCCCTCTCGCTGGACGTGGCGCTGGGCATCGGCGGTCTGCCGTGTGGCCGTATCGTCGAGATCTACGGCCCGGAATCTTCCGGTAAAACCACCCTCACCCTGCAGGTGATCGCGGAAGCCCAGAAGAAAGGCAAAACCTGTGCCTTCGTCGATGCAGAACACGCCCTCGACCCTATCTATGCTGCCAAGCTGGGCGTCAACGTCGACGACCTGCTGATCTCCCAGCCGGATACCGGTGAACAGGCGCTGGAAATTTGCGACATGCTGGTTCGCTCCAACGCCGTTGACGTCATCATCGTCGACTCCGTGGCGGCCCTGACGCCGAAAGCGGAAATCGAAGGCGAAATGGGTGACTCCCACGTCGGTCTGCAGGCCCGTCTGATGTCCCAGGCGCTGCGCAAGCTGACCGCCAACATCAAGAACGCCAATTGCCTGTGCATCTTCATCAACCAGATCCGGATGAAGATCGGCGTCATGTTCGGTAGCCCGGAGACCACCACTGGTGGTAACGCGCTCAAGTTCTACGCTTCTGTGCGTCTCGATATTCGTCGTATCGGCGCCATCAAGGAAGGCGACGAAGTGGTCGGTAACGAGACCCGCGTTAAAGTGGTCAAGAACAAGGTGGCCCCGCCCTTCAAACAGGCCGAATTCCAGATCTTCTACGGCGCCGGTATCTCCAAAGAGGGCGAGCTGGTGGACTTGGGCGTCAAGCACAAGCTGATCGACAAGGCCGGTGCCTGGTACAGCTACAACGGCGAGAAGATCGGTCAGGGCAAGGCCAACGTCATGAAGCTGTTCGCCGAGAACAAGGTAATGGCTGGCGAAATTGAAGCGCGCCTGCGCGAACTGCTGCTCTCCGGTGCCGTGCCGGCAGAGAAGCCGGTGGCAGCGGCCGCCGAAGAGTTTGAAGACGAAAGCGAACAAGAGTTCGAATAAGGTAAAGGAGGCCGGGTTGATACCCGGCCTTGTCATTTATGGTCGATGAATCTCTCCCCGAACCCGTTGAACTCTCCTTTGAAGCGCTGTTTGCCGCTGCCCGCGCCTTTGCCATGCGCAGTCTGGCACGTCGCGAGAGCGCCGAGTCCGAGCTGGCCAACCGGCTGCGCCAGCAAGGCTTCAATGAAGAGGTGATCGAGGCGGTGGTCGACTACTGCCGCGGTTACAACTGGGTCAACGACGAACGTTACGGTGGCATGGCGGTACGGGCCGGTGCCGCCAAGGGGCATGGCCCTATCAAGATCCGCTTCGATCTGCGCCGCAAGGGGCTCGATGATATGCAGATCGATGCCGCCTTCGATCAGCCGGAACTGGATTGGTTCGAACTGGCGTTTGCTCTGCTCGAACGGCGCGCCAGAGTGGCCGATCTGGCGGATTTCAAGCTGCGGATGAAGTGGCTCAAATACCTGCTGGGGCGCGGCTTTACCCAGGATCAGGCGCGTTATGCGATATCAACCCTGCAGGAGTCGGCCTCAGAGTAACGGGGCCGGTGCCTTGTTGCGTGATGCAAGGTCATGAGACAACGCCTTGCCCGCTGCACTCTTTACTCTTCTATGCACCACGCGCTGATACCCCTTATCTCGCATTTACAGGATTTTTCCTGCCCATTCAGTGGCTTGAGGGACGGGGATGGCGAAAGGCCGGCTCTGCCGTGCCACATGGCTATTTTCCACTGCTTTTGGCCTGATCCCCGGCTCAAAAAGCCTCTGTTTGCCTCCCTTTTCTCTTCGTATCCATTTATGCGCGCTTTTTCGCCCGTGACGGGCCTGTACGTTTTACTTTACCCCGCAGAAAACTTACATTAATGCGGTTAAAAGTCCGTATTCGAATCAAGCAGGATTTTCCATGTATATGTCCACGTCAGAGATACGCGCTGCGTTTCTCGAGTATTTCCGTTCCCAGGGACACCAGGTTGTCTCCTCCAGCTCGCTGGTACCGCATAACGACCCGACCCTGTTGTTTACCAACGCGGGTATGAACCAGTTCAAGGATGTGTTCCTTGGCGCCGAGAAGCGTGCCTACAACCGCGCCACCACGTCCCAGCGTTGTGTCCGTGCCGGTGGTAAACACAATGACCTGGAAAACGTCGGCTATACCGCCCGTCACCACACTTTCTTCGAAATGCTGGGCAACTTCAGCTTCGGCGACTACTTCAAGCATGACGCCATCAAGTTTGCCTGGGGTTTCCTGACAGAAGTGCTGCAGCTGCCGAAAGATCGCTTGCTGGTGACCGTCTACGCGACTGACGATGAAGCGTTCAATATCTGGGAAAAAGAGGTTGGTGTACCGGCCGATCGTATCGTGCGCATCGGTGACAACAAGGGGGCCCCTTACGCCTCCGACAACTTCTGGGCGATGGGTGATACCGGCCCGTGCGGTCCCTGCACCGAGATCTTCTATGACCACGGCGATCACATCTGGGGTGGCCGTCCCGGCTCGCCGGAAGAGGATGGCGACCGTTTCATCGAGATCTGGAACGTGGTGTTCATGCAGTTCAACCGTCAGGCTGACGGCACCATGGAACCGCTGCCCCGTCCGTCCGTGGATACCGGCATGGGTCTGGAGCGTATCTCCGCCATCATGCAGGGTGTCCACTCCAACTACGAAATCGACATCTTCCAGGCGCTGATCAAGAAAGCGGCCGAGATCGTCGGTACCACCGATCTGAGCAACCAGTCCCTGCGCGTCATCGCGGACCACATCCGCTCCTGCGCCTTCCTGGTGGCAGATGGCGTGATGCCGTCCAACGAAGGCCGTGGTTATGTGCTGCGCCGCATCATCCGTCGCGCCGTGCGCCACGGTCGCAAGCTGGGTGCTACCGACGTCTTCTTCTACAAACTGGCTGCCGAGCTGGCGGTGCAGATGAAGGATGTAGGCGCCGAACTGATCGCCCAGCTGCCGCTGGTCGAGCGCGTACTGCGCATCGAGGAAGAGCAGTTTGTTCGCACCCTGGATCGCGGTCTGCTGCTGCTGGAAGATGTGCTGGCCAATCTGGGCGACGCCAAAGTCGTGCCGGGTGAGGTGGTGTTCAAGCTCTATGACACCTACGGCTTCCCGGCCGATCTGACTGCTGACGTGGTGCGCGAGCGCGACATCGGCATCGATGAAGAGGGCTTCACCGTCGAGATGGAGAAGCAGCGTGCTCGTGCCAAAGAGGCCTCCAGCTTCGGCGTGAACTACAACGAGATGCTCAAGCTTGACTTCGAAACGCCGTTTACCGGCTACAAGAACCTGAGCGAGCGCACTCGTGTGCTCGGCATCTACAAGGGCACCGAAGAGGTGAATGGCCTGATCGCCGGTGACGAAGCCGTCATCGTGCTGGAGCAGACCCCCTTCTACGCCGAGTCCGGTGGTCAGGTGGGCGATAGCGGCACCCTGAAAGTGGACGACGGCATCTTTGCCGTGACCGACACCCAGAAAGCGGGCAAGGCGATCATCCACAAGGGTTACATGGAGCTGGGTACCCTGGAGAAGGGCGCCGAAGTGGAAGCCGTGGTCGATGGCGATCGCCGTCAGGCCGTCGCCCTGAACCACTCCGTGACTCACCTGCTGCACGCCGCCCTGCGCCAGTCGCTGGGTGATCACGTGACCCAGAAAGGTTCTCTGGTGGGGGCCGAGCGCATGCGTTTCGACTTCTCCCACTTCGAGGGGTTGACCATGGCGACCATTCGTCGCATCGAAGAGCTGGTCAACGCCCAGATCCGTGCCAACCACGAAGTCAGCACTCAGGTGATGGATCTGGAAGCCGCCAAGGCTGCCGGTGCCATGGCGCTGTTTGGTGAGAAATATGAAGACGACGTGCGCGTGGTGCGCATGGGCGACTACTCCACCGAGCTGTGTGGCGGTACTCACGCCAAGCGCACCGGTGATATCGGCTTCTTCAAGATCATCGCCGAGAGCGGTATCGCCGCCGGGGTGCGTCGTATCGAAGCGGTGACCGGTAAGGGCGCCATCGACTTCATGCACCAACTGGCCGAGCAGTTTGAAGAGGCTGCCGCACTGGTGAAAGGCGATCAGTTCTCCATCGGCAGCAAAGTGCGCCAGATCCTGGACAAGTCCAAGATGATGGAGCGCGAGCTGGAGCAGCTCAAGGCCAAGCTGGCCGCTCAGGCCGGTAACGATCTGCTGAGTCAGGTGATCGAGATCAATGGTCAGAAGGTGCTGGTTGCAGCGCTGGAAGGGGCCGATCCGAAATCTCTGCGCGGCATGCTGGACGAGCTGAAAAACCGCATGAAGTCCGGTGTCGTACTGCTGGCAACCTGTGCCGACGGCAAGGTTAACCTGATCGCCGGTGTCACCAACGACCTGACCGGCAAGGTCAAGGCCGGTGAGCTGGTCAATCTGGTTGCCCAGCAGGTGGGTGGCAAGGGCGGTGGTCGTGCGGACATGGCACAGGCGGGTGGTACCCAGCCTGAGGCGGTGCCGGCAGCGCTGCAATCCGTTCACTCCTGGCTGGAAGAGCGCCTGTAATCGGGCGAGGTGATCTGTGGCACTCTATGTACAGAAGTACGGCGGCACCTCGGTCGGCACACTGGAGCGGATCGAGGCGGTAGCTGAGCGGGTCGAGCAGACCCGCGCCCAGGGACACGACGTGGTGGTGGTTGTCTCCGCCATGTCGGGCGAAACCAACCGGCTGCTGGGCATGGCCCAGCAGCTGGATCCTGATGCCAACCGGCGCGAGATGGATGTGCTGGTCTCCACCGGTGAGCAGGTCACCATAGCGCTGCTGGCGATCGCGTTGAACAAACGCGGTTGCCCAGCGGTCTCAATGACCGGTGATCAGGTTCGCATTCATACCGATTCCGCCTATGGCAAGGCGCGCATCACTCACATTGACACCGAGCTGGTTCAGGCTGAACTGGCGGCGGGCAAGGTGGTGGTGATTGCCGGTTTCCAGGGCCGTGACGAGCATAACGCCATCACGACCCTGGGCCGCGGTGGCTCGGACACCACGGCGGTTGCCGTAGCGGCGGCCATCAAGGCCGATGAGTGCCAGATCTTTACCGATGTGGATGGGGTATACACCACGGATCCGCGCATCGAGCCCAAGGCGCGTCGTCTCGACACCATCACCTTCGAGGAGATGCTGGAGATGGCCAGTCTCGGTGCCAAGGTGCTGCAGATCCGCTCGGTGGAGTTTGCGGGCAAGTACCGCGTCCCGCTGCGGGTGCTGTCGAGCTTTATCGATGGAGAGGGAACCTTAATCACATATGGAGGTGATAGGATGGAAGCTCCCCTGGTATCCGGGATCGCTTTTAACCGCAACGAGGCCAGCCTGACCATTCTGGGCGTGCCGGACAGACCAACCGTTGCCGCGCAGATCCTGAATCCGATCAGCGACGCCAACATTGATGTCGACATGATTGTGCAGAATACCCTGGGAGATGGCACCGCCGACTTCACCTTCACGGTGAATCGTGACGACTACCGCCGCGCCCGGGCACTGCTGGAGGAGACCGCCACTGCGCTGGGCGCCTCCTGCGTGCAGGGAAATGGCGAGATTGCCAAGGTTTCCATTGTCGGTGTCGGCATGTGGAACCATCCCGGTGTTGCGCGCACCATGTTCAAGGTATTGGGCGAGGAGGGGATCAACATGCAGTTGATCTCGACCTCTGAAATCAAAATCTCTGTGGTCATTGACGAGAAGTATCTGGAGCTGGCAGTGCGCGCCCTGCACGCGGCTTTCGGGTTGGATCAGGCACCGCAGGAGCAGCCCTTGGGCTAACAATCTCTGATTGATTTAGTTTCAACCATTTACCATATCGGTATCTTTGTAAGATAATGTCGCATATCGATATAAAAACAAAACAGGATACAGGAGCAAGCGAATGCTTATTTTGACTCGTCGTGTTGGGGAAACCCTGATGATTGGTGATGAAGTGACTGTCACCGTACTGGGCGTTAAAGGCAACCAGGTCCGTATCGGTGTGAACGCACCGAAAGAGGTCTCCGTGCACCGCGAAGAGATCTACCAGCGCATCCAGGCCGAGAAAGTACCGGGCCAACCGGGCTTCTAAGCTGCGTTCATGGCTGTGACAAGGCGACACCCTATGTGTCGCCTTTTGTTTTTCTGGCCCCCGAAAAATCGCCCTGCAAGGTGCGAAACTGCGGGATAAGTGCCGATATTGTTTGAATATTCCACGCTTTGACCAAATGCTGAGCGAACGCGCTTTTTTCTCCAAAAAAGTGTTTGACTAAAAATCCCTGTGAAGTATTATCAGCCCCGCAAACGGAGAGGTGGCCGAGAGGCTGAAGGCGCTCCCCTGCTAAGGGAGTATGCGGCTTATACCCGCATCGGGGGTTCGAATCCCCCCTTCTCCGCCATTTGCGCCCGTAGCTCAGCTGGATAGAGTACCTGGCTACGAACCAGGTGGTCAGAGGTTCGAATCCTCTCGGGCGCACCATAG
>NZ_JAPDBM010000054.1:18854-34525 GCF_027705265.1 Aeromonas sp. QDB11
GAGCGCCCGTAGCTCAGCTGGATAGAGTACCTGGCTACGAACCAGGTGGTCAGAGGTTCGAATCCTCTCGGGCGCACCATATTTCAAGCAGTACCAAAAGTTTATGAGCGCCCGTAGCTCAGCTGGATAGAGTACCTGGCTACGAACCAGGTGGTCAGAGGTTCGAATCCTCTCGGGCGCACCATACAGACAGCCTCGACTTCGGTCGGGGCTGTTTTTTTATGGGCGACATTTAACTCTTTGGTGCGGATCCGTGTTCGCGTTATAGCGGCTGGATGGCTATCCAGTCTGTTCTTGTCCTTATTTCTTCCCCTTTCTGTGATTGCGCACAGTTCTTCTGATCGTTGCCCCGCCTCACCACCCTTTGCCTAATCTATAGGCGCTTTGTATGCCTGCTGTTGCAACGGCAGATGCCGCGCAGCTCATCACTCAGGGTTTGGCTATCAACTCCTGCAAAGCCTGCTGAGGCGCTCTGCGGGCAATAAAAAAGGATGCCGCAGCATCCTTTTGTGTTGAGATATTTACTCAGCTTTTCAGCCATTTGCGAATGCGGTTGGCATCGCCGATAGGGGTGCGTTTGCCCACCGAGTTGAGCAGCACGATAGCGAGCTCGCGGCTGTCCGGTTTGGCGCGCATCACCAGACAGCGCCCCGCTTCGTCAGTGAAGCCGGTCTTGGAGAGGCGTACGTCCCAATCCGGATTTTTCACCAGCGGGTTGGTGTTGTTGAACATCAGGCTGTAGGCGGGGGCGCTGAAGCGCATCTCCCGGTTCTCATCCTGAGTGAACTGACGGATCAGCGGCTGACGATAGGCGGCGGCGGCCAGCTTGCCGAGATCCTGGGCGGTGGAGACGTTGCGGGTGGAGAGGCCGGTGGAGTCGTAGAAGTGGGTATTACGCATACCCAGCTGTCTAGCCTTGTTGTTCATGGCTCGCACGAAGGCGCTGCGACCGCCCGGATAGTGACGCGCCAGTGCCGAGGCCATCCGGTTTTCGGAGGACATCAATGCCAGATGCAGGGCGTCGCGGCGGGTCACCTTGGTGCCCATGCGGATGCGGGAGTGAGTGTGTTTGACCCGATCCAGATCGTTCTTGTCGACCGTGATGGTCTGGTTGAGATTCTGTTTGGCATCCAGCACCACCAGCGCTGTCATCAGCTTGGTGAGGGAGGCGATAGGACGCACCTTGGTGGCATTCTTCTGGTAGAGCGTCTTGCCCGTTTTTACATCCACGACCAGGGCGCTGCTCGAGCGTACTTCCAGTTTGGCAGGGTTGGGTGCCGCGCTGACCGCAGGCAATCCCAGCATTCCCATCAACCCGACAACCAGCGCTGCTGCGCGAATCCGACACCACATACAACCGACTCCATTCCCATCCAAAAAAAGGCGCTAGATTCACTCATTTTTACCCCGGCTTTACAAGGGCCGAGCGGGACTATTTCTGCTATTTGCGCAAAATTGGCGATCAAAAAAGCCCTCTGGCGAGGGCTTTCGGGTCGGGCGTTGGGCGAGGGGTCAATCCCGCGGCTGCGCGGCCCTGCGTTTGCTGATCCAGCGCCAGACCAGCGCCACCATGCCACCCACCAGCAGGGCCACCGGCAGATAGATGATGATGTTGAAGAACTGGGTCTGGTATTCGGCGGCCAGCTTGGTGTGGCTCAGGTAGTAGCCAAACCCGACCAGCGGGCAGATCCACATGATGGAGCTGATCAGATTGACGATGAGGAAGCGCCCCTGCGGCAGTTCGGTGGCACCCACGATATAGGGGTAGGCGGTGCGCACGAAGGCGATATAGCGCGCGGTGATCAGGGTGATGATCCCGTACTTGTCCAGCAGGTGGTAGACCTTCTGCTGGTGTCGCTCTTCCACGTGGGACATCAGCCGATGGTAGAGCTGGGTGTGGCCGAGAAAGCGCCCCTGCATGTAACCGAGCCAGGTACCGACAAAGGTGGCCATGATCAACAGCGGGATCACCCCGAGAGACAATACATCCTGATAGATGAGTACGCCGGTGAGGATCAGCAGGCTGTCACCGGGCAGAAAGGCGGTAGGGATGAATCCGTTTTCCAGTACCAGAAACGTCAGAATCACACCACAGATCATGAAGGCCATCTTGGGATCGGAAAGTGTGTTCAGATCGTGATTCATAAAGGCGTGAGCCAGTTGGTAAAACTGCTCCATACTTGCAAACTCCGCAGGTTAGCTGGGTTGATCGGTCAAGGGCATGGCGAGCACCTTGTCGATGCGCAGGCCATCCATGTCAACAATTTCCAGTTGCCACTGTTCCAGTGTCACCAGGTCTCCGGTTTGTGGAACACGACCAAGGAGCAGCATGATAAGCCCTCCGAGGGTGTGATAGTGATGTTTTTCTTCTTCTGGCAGACGAACCAGCTCCAGACAGTCCTTCAACTCCGGCAGCGGGATCAGGCCATCGAGCAGCCAGCTGCCGTCGGCGCGCCGGAATGCCCAGTTGTCCTCGCCATCCTCCTGCTGGAAATCCCCCGCCAGCGCCTCCAGCAGATCCTGCTGGGTGACCAGTCCCTGCAACTCGCCATATTCGTCCACCACCAGCGCCATCTGTTCGCTGTGGGTGCGGAAGTGGTTGAGCAGCTCGACGCCGTTGAGGGTCTCGGGCAGCAAGCTGCCCTCCTGGGTCAGGGCTGCCAGATCGATGGGCTCCCCCTTGATATAGGCGTGCAGCACCTTGCTGACATTGATGATACCCACCAATTCTGACAGGTTGCCGTCGCAGACCGGAAAATAGCTGTGGCGATACTCCACCAGCCGCTGCAGGTTGGTCTCCAGCGGCAGTGCCAGATCCAGATAGCGGATATCGCTGCGCGGCACCATCAGGGAGGAGAGGCTGCGCTCGTCGAGACGGAAGACGTTGCGCAGCATGGTGTGTTCATGATCCTCGATCACCCCGGCTTCCGATCCTTCCACCAGCATGGCGTGGATCTCCTCCTCGGTAACGTTGGCGCTGCCGTTCTGGTTGACCCGCAGTAGCCGCAGGCTGGCATTGGTAGAGGCCGACAGCAGCCAGACGAAGGGGCGTGTCAGGGTGGCGAGCCAGTGCATGGGGCGGGCCACCAGACAGGCGATGCGTTCGGCATTGAGCTGGCCGAGCCGCTTGGGCACCAGCTCCCCCACCACAATGGAGAGATAAGTAACCACCACCACCACTATGATGGTGGCGATCAGGCCACTACTCTTGGCCGGGAGCCCCCACTCCTGCAACCAGAGGGAGAAGGGCTGGGCCAGCAGGGATTCCCCGTAGATACCGTTGAGCAGACCTATGCTGGTGATGCCGATTTGGACGGCAGAGAGAAAATGGGTCGGGTCTTCGCCCAGTTTGAGGGCAATGGCGGCGGAGCGGTTGCCTTCAGAGGCAAGCTTGCCGAGGCGAGCCTTGCGTGCGGTGACGATGGCGATTTCTGACATGGCGAAGACGCCATTAAGCAAAATCAATCCCAGCAGGATCAATATTTCCATACAGCAACAGCACTCCTTGAGTGGATAAGATCGCTGGCAGTGTAATGAATTTGGCGGCGATGCGCTTGTGAAAGCGGGTGATCCGGCTCGCTAATTTGATGACAGCGCTCTGGGATGGCTGAAAAAGATGGCCGGAAAAGGGAGGGGCGACCCCGTCAAACGGCGTAATGGGCGAGGCAGCATTGCAGGAGGGAAAAGGGCGGGAAGTCCCGCCCTTGCTTGTCATGGTTCAGACAACCGTTATCAGAACTGTTGGAACCAGCGCTGGATCTGGGCCGGATCCTTGCTCTGGGTCAGGGAGAGCATCAGCAGCACCCGCGCTTTCTGCGGGTTGAGAGTGCCGGAGGCCACGAAGCCGTACTTGGCATCATCGATCTCGGCATCCAGGGTGGTGGCGCCGGTCGGTACGCGGGCGGAGCGCACGACACGGATACCGTCCTTGCTCGCCTTGGCCAGGGTATCGAACAGGGTGTGGTAGAGGTTGCCGTTGCCCACCCCGGCGCTGACGATGCCGTCGAACTTGGCATCCACCATCGCCTTGGCTGGCAAGTCGGTGGCGTTGGCGTAGCTGTAGACGATGCCCACTTGCGGCAGCTTGTCGAGCTTGCTCACGTCAAACGGCGTCTTGCTGGTGTGCAGACGGGCCGGGCTGCGCTGATAGTCGATCTTGCCGTTGTGGATGTAACCCAGCGGGCCAAAGTTGGGGGAAGCGAAGGTCTGCACGCCTGTGGTGTTGGTCTTGGTGACGTCGCGGGCATCCAGCACTGTGTCGTTCATCGCCACCATCACGCCACGGCCCTTGGAGGCGGGGTCGGAGGCGGTCACTACGGCGTTGTAGAGGTTGAGCGGGCCATCGGCACTCATGGCGGTGGAGGGGCGCATGGCGCCGACCAGCACCACCGGCTTGTCGCTCTTGACGGTCAGATTGAGGAAGTAGGCGGTCTCTTCCATGGTGTCGGTGCCGTGGGTAATGACGATGCCATCCACGTCATCCTTGGCCAGCAGCTCGTTGACCCGCTTGGCCAGCTTGAGCCACACCTCGTCGTTCATGTCCTGGGAGCCGATCTTGACCACCTGCTCACCCTGCACATCGGCCACGTTCTTCATCTCGGGCACGGCGGCGATCAGGGTTTCGATGGCCACCTTGCCAGCCTCGTAGTTGGACTGGGTAGCCGACTGGCCTGCCCCGGCAATGGTGCCGCCGGTTGCCAGAATATGGACGTTGGGCAGCGCCATGGCCATGGGGGAGAGGGTCAGGCCGACGACGGCGGCGAGCAGGGTCTTGCGGATCGGTAGGGTCATGCTGCAAATCCTTATGGTTGGAATAATCGCAGCAAGTTTGCCCGTTTAATAACCCCGGTCTGTGATAAAACTCACCAAAAGACAGGTGAGTACAGATTTTTAACCTGTTTTATACCTCTATGGAGATAATTTAACTCGCAGAGAAACCCTTGGCTTCGATCAGGGCGATCAGCTCGGCCTTGCTCAGCTCGCTCTCGATGACGGCCTTGCAGCTGGTGAAATCGACGGTTGCGGTGGTGACCGCAGGCTGGGCCAGCAGCGCTTTTTGCAGACTGGCGGCGCAGCCACCACAGGACATGCCGGACACGGTGAGTTCGATGGTCATGGAATATCTCCTCTGTTGATGGGCGCCAGCCTAAAGCTGCCGCCTCCGGCAAGGTCAAGCCGTCAGTACATAAGACCCAGATAGTTCATCAGGATGGCTCCCTGCCGGTGTATGGGAGCCAAGGTTCGTGGTGGCGATGAGGTTGGCAGTTT
The DNA here is from genome assembly GCF_027705265.1 of Aeromonas sp. QDB11. Lineage (NCBI taxonomy): Bacteria > Pseudomonadati > Pseudomonadota > Gammaproteobacteria > Aeromonadales > Aeromonadaceae > Aeromonas > Aeromonas sp. QDB11. The sequence continues at coordinate 24,123 of NZ_JAPDBM010000054.1, forward strand.
CCTCGGGCAGGGTCAGTACATAAGACCGAGGTAATTCATCAGAGTTGCCCCGAGGCTGGTAGTGACCAGCGAACCGAGGGTGGTGGTGGCGATGATGTTCGCTGCCAGCACGCTGTCGCCCCCCATGGCACGGGTCATCACATAGCTGGCGGCGGCAGTCGGGGTAGCGCTGATGAGGAACAGAATACCCAGCTCCAGATGGCTGAAGCCGAGCAGGGCAGCCCCAAGAGTGAACGCAGCCGGAATGAGACAGAGCCGCATGATGCTTGCCCAGCCCGCAATGGCTGCACCACCACGCAGAGCATCCAGGCTGAGGGAGGCGCCGGTGCAGAGCAGCGCCAGCGGTAACGTCATGTTGGCGAAGTAGCTGCCGGTGGTGAGCAGCAGTTGCGGCATCTTGATACCGAGCAGGGTAAAGGGGAGCGCCGCCACAATGGCGATGATCAACGGATTCTTGATGATGCCGAGCAGGATGGGGCGAATGCCGGTGGCGCCACCGAGACTGCGGGTGAGGGTGATCACCGCGAGAATGTTGTAGAGCACGGTCACCGCGCCGACATAGAAGGCCGCCGCCCCCAATCCCTCGTGGCCGTAAGCGTTCTGCACATAGGCGAGCCCGATAATGGCGCTGTTGCCGCGAAAGCTCCCCTGCACGAAGATGCCGCGCAGCCGCTGCTCCCCGATAAAACGCCCGGCCAGCAGCTCCAGCACCAGATAGCTGATAACGGTGGCGAGCAGGCCATAGCCGATAAACCAGAGGCTCGGCATGGTGGCGAAGTTGGTACCGAGAATACTGAGAAAGAGCAGAGCGGGCAGGGTGACCTGAAACACCAGTCGCGAGGCGGATTCGGTAAAGGGATCCGGCAGCAGCCCCAACCGCTTGAGCAAGATGCCGAGCAGCAGCACCACGCAGATGGGGCCTGTGATGGAGAGGGAGAAGAGCAGACTGGCCAGCAGATCCATGATGGGCATCCTGTGCTGTGCCCACACACCCTGACGGCGGGGCAAAAAGGGCATTCTAACGCCATGGGCTTGTATTCACAGGGGTTAATCACAACAATGTGGGCAATTCCACCGCCTAGCCTCCTGTGAGCCAATTCATGGACAAGAAACTGACCATCCTCGATATCGCCAGACTGAGCGGCGTCGGCAAGTCGACCGTCTCCCGGGTGCTCAATCAGGATCCCAAGGTGAAGCAGGAGACCCGCGAGCGGGTGGAGCAGGTCATCGCCGAACATGGCTTCGTGCCGAGCAAGTCGGCGCGGGCCATGCGCAGCCAGAGCCAGCAGGTGGTGGGGATCATCGTCTCGCGGCTCGACTCCAGCTCGGAGAATCAGGCGGTGCGCGGCATGCTGGAGACCCTCTACCAGCGCGGCTACGATGCCGTGCTGATGGAGAGCAAGTTCTCCCCCGCCAAGGTACAAGAGCATCTGGCGGTGCTGGAGCGGCGCGGGGTGGATGGCATTATCCTGTTCGCCTTCAATAACTTGGACTATGCCGCTATGGCGCCGCTGAAAGAGAAGCTGGTGCTGGTCGCTCGTGAATATCCCGGTTTCTCCTCGGTCTGCTTCGACGACGCCGGTGCGGTGCGCACCATGCTGGCGCAGCTGGCAAGCCGTGGCGCCCGCGATATCGCCTATCTGGGGGTGGATGCCTCGGATCTCACCACCGGCCAACGCCGCCTCGACGCCTATCTCGCTTACTGCGCAGAGCAGGGTTTGCGCCCGCGTAGCGCCCTCGGCGATCTCAGCCTGCAGAGCGGCTACCGGCTGGCGGCCGAGCTGCTTACCCCCTTCACCCAGGCGCTGGTCTGCGCCAGCGACACCCTCGCCATCGGTGCGGCAAAATACCTGCAAGAACAGGGGCGTAGCGAGGTGCTGGTGACCGGCCTTGGCAACAACCCCATGCTCAGCTTCCTCTTCCCCAACGCCCTTAGTCTCGATCTGGGCTACAAGGGGGCGGGGGAGCAGGCAGCGCGTCAGCTGCTCGGCCAGATTGAGCAGGAGCAACTCCCGCAGGTGACAATCGCCCCCTGTCGAACCCTGTGAGCCCCATCACTTCCGACTGAACAAAAAGTATGCTTTTTGTGACGCTGGCCACGAATTGGGAACGTTCCCATTTCGATCTGGCCAGATTGTCGGCATGCTAAATGGGAACGATACCAAAAACGCTCCGGCCGACAGACTGGCTCAAAAGGGCGATACAGACCACTATTCAATGGCGTCACAGAGGGAAGACCCATGTCCAAGATCAACGCACAGCAGCTTGCCACCCTGATCGACAAGATCGGCGGCAAGGAGAACATCGCCACCGTCAGCCACTGCCTGACCCGGTTGCGCTTCGTCCTGAACGATCCGGCCAAGGCCGACAGCAAGGCCATCGAGACCATTCCGGCGGTGAAGGGAAGCTTCACCCAGGGCGGTCAGTTCCAGGTGGTGATCGGCAACGAGGTAGAGCAGTGGTACAAGGCGCTGACCGAGCAGCTCGGCGTCAGCGGCGGCAGCAAGGAGACCGCCAAGCAGGCGGCCCGCCAGAACATGAACCCGCTGGAGCGGGGCATTTCCCATCTGGCGGAGATCTTCGTTCCGCTGCTGCCCGCCATCATCACCGGCGGTCTGATCCTGGGCTTTCGCAACGTCATCGGCGACATCAAGATGTTCGACGATGGTACTCACACCCTCACCGAGATCAGCCAGTTCTGGGCTCAGGTACACGCCTTCCTCTGGCTGCTGGGCGAGGCGATTTTCCACTTCCTGCCGGTCGGTGTCTGCTGGTCTGCAGTGAAGAAGATGGGCGGCTCCGAGATCCTGGGTATCGTGCTGGGGGTGACGCTGGTGTCACCGCAGTTGATGAACGCCTACGGCATTGGTCAGCAGACTCCCGAGGTGTGGGACTTCGGCCTGTTTGTGATCCAGAAGGTGGGTTATCAGGCCCAGGTCATTCCGGCGCTGCTGGCGGGTGTCTTCCTGGCCTGGGTTGAGACCAACCTCAAGCGGATCATTCCGGCCTATCTCTATCTGGTGATTGTGCCGTTTGTCTCGCTGTTGCTGGCAGTGATCGTGGCCCACGCCTTTATCGGCCCGTTCGGTCGCTGGATTGGTGATGGCGTCGGTTTCGCTGCCAAGGCTGCCATGACCGGCTCCTTTGCTCCCATCGGCGCTGCCTTGTTCGGTTTCCTCTACGCACCGCTGGTTATTACCGGCATTCACCACACCACCAACGCGGTGGATCTGCAATTGATGCAGAGCATGGGCGGCACCCCGATTTGGCCGTTGATCGCGCTCTCCAACATTGCGCAGGCGTCTGCGGTCGTCGGCATCATTTTGATTAGCCGCAAGGAGAACGAACGGGAGATCTCGGTACCTGCCGCCATCTCCGCCTACCTCGGGGTGACCGAACCGGCCATGTACGGTATCAACCTCAAGTACAAGTTCCCCATGTTGTGCGCCATGGTGGGGTCCAGCCTTGCCGCCCTCATCTGCGGTTTCGCCGGGGTGATGGCCAACGGCATCGGGGTAGGCGGCCTGCCCGGCATCCTCTCCATCCAGCCGCAATACTGGGCGGTGTTTGCCATCGCCATGCTGGTCGCCATCGTGGTGCCGGTGGTGCTGACCTTGCTGGTCTACAAGCGCCAGCAAGCCGCTGGCAAGTTGACCCAAGCCAGCGCCTGACACTGATTATCAGGGCGACCCGTGGGTCGCCCTCTCCATTTTCTATTCGAGACAAGAGAAAGACCCATGAGCCAAACACCCTGGTGGCAGAGTGCCGTGATTTACCAGATTTACCCCAAGAGCTTTCAGGATTCCGCTGCCCGTGGCACCGGCGACCTCAAGGGGATCATGGCCCGCCTCGACTATCTCAAGACCTTGGGCGTCGATGCCCTCTGGCTGACCCCTGTCTACGTCTCCCCGCAGGTGGACAACGGCTACGACATCGCCGACTACTACGCCATCGATCCCGCCTACGGCACCATGGATGATTTCGAGGCGCTGCTGGCCGCCGCCCACGCGCGCGATATCCGCATCGTGATGGATATCGTGGTGAACCACACCTCCACCGAGCACGCCTGGTTCAAGTCGGCTCTGGGGGATAAATACAGCCCCTACCGCGACTACTACATCTGGCGCGATCCGGTGGATGGCTGTGTGCCGAACAACTGGCAATCCAAGTTTGGTGGCAGCGCCTGGGAGCTGGATGCAGCCACCGGCCAGTACTACCTGCACCTGTTTGCCCGCGAGCAGGCGGATCTCAACTGGGAAAATCCTGCAGTGCGCGCCGAGGTGAAAAACATCATCCACTTCTGGGCGAAGAAGGGGGTGGATGGTTTCCGTCTCGACGTCATCAACCTTATCTCCAAGGATCAGGCGTTCCCGAACGACGAGATTGGCGATGGCCGCCGCTTCTATACCGACGGGCCGCGCATCCACGAATTCCTGCAGGACGTGAGCCGCGACGTGTTTGCTCCTGTCGGCGCCATGACGGTGGGGGAGATGTCCTCTACTTCGCTGGAGCACTGCCAGCGCTATGGCGCCCTCGATGGCTCCGAGCTCTCCATGGTGTTCAACTTCCACCATCTGAAGGTGGATTACCCCAACGGCGACAAGTGGACCAAGGCGCCGTTCGATTTCCTCGAACTCAAACGCATCTTCAACCACTGGCAGAGCGGCATGCATGGCAAGGGGTGGTCGGCGCTGTTCTGGTGCAACCACGATCAGCCGCGCATCGTCTCCCGCTTCGGTGACGAGGGCGAACATAGGGTGGTTGCCGCCAAGATGCTGGCCAGCACCTTGCACGGCTTGCAGGGCACCCCCTACATCTATCAGGGGGAGGAGATCGGCATGACCAACCCCGGCTATCAGCGCATCGATGACTATCAGGATGTGGAGAGCCGTAATATCTTCGCCATCAAGCAGGCGGAAGGGATGAGCGAGAGCGAGATCCTCGCGATTCTGGGAGCCAAGTCCCGCGACAACTCCCGCACCCCGATGCAGTGGAGCGCTGCGGCCAATGCAGGTTTCACCCAAGGAACGCCCTGGCTCAAGCCTGCCGCCAACTATTCCGAGATCAATGCCGAGGCGGCGCTGGCCGACCAGAACTCGGTGTTCTGGCACTATCGGGATCTCATCGCCCTTCGCAAGGCGCACCCCATCTTCACTCAGGGGGATTATCAGGAGCTGCTGACCGGGCACCCGCAGATCTGGGCCTATGCCCGCCGCGCCAACGGTCAGACCCTACTGGTGGTGAGCAACTTCTACGGCGAGCCGGTGGAGTTTGCCTTGCCTGCCGAGCTGCAAAGCGGGCAAGGTCGGCTGCTGCTCGGCAACTACCCGGATAGCCCGGCCCAGCCGCAATCGGGTATGCTGCGCCCTTATGAATCCCTGATCTGGCTGATGGAGTAGGTAATGGAGAAGGTGGTGCGCGGTGCCGAGTGGCAGAAGATGGTGGCGGGGGAGCCTTATGATGCGGGCGATCCCGAGCTGAAAGCGGCGCGCGAGCGCTGCCGCAGGCTCTATCACACCTTCAACACCAGCTGGCAGGAGAAACCGGCGCGGGATGCTTTGCTTCACGAGCTGCTCGGTAGCCGCGGCCAGGAGTGTGCCATCAATCCGCCGTTCTTTTGCGACTATGGCGCCAATATCTTCGTCGGCGAGAACTTCTACGCCAACGTGGGCTGCACCATCCTCGACGTCTGCGAGGTGCACATCGGCGACAACGTGCTGCTGGCGCCCGGGGTGCAGATCTACACCGCCGCTCACCCGGTGGCGGTGGCGCCACGTATCAAGGGTGTCGAATTCGGCAAGCCGGTGCGGATCGGTCACAACGTCTGGATCGGCGGCAGCACTGTTATCTGCCCAGGCGTCACCATTGGTGACAACAGCGTCATCGGCGCCGGTTCGGTGGTGATCAAAGATGTGCCCGCCAACGTGGTGGCGGCTGGCAACCCTTGCAAGGTGCTTCGGGCGATGACGGCACAGGAGCTTGAAGGCGTCATCCAGCGGTGAACAGGAGCCATGAATGCTATTGCTATCTGATTGATAGAAAAGCGACTTTCAGATTGTTTTGCATTCAGTGCTTATGTTCGGGGCCGCTTGGCCGATACTGTTGAGTGCAGGAGGAACCCTATGGATATATCAAGTTCTGCAAATGCGTCGTTTGGTTCTGCTCTGATGACGGCCAGTCTGGCCAAGAAACAGCAGACCCAAGAGGGCGAAGCTGCGCTGAAGCTGCTGCAAAACGCAGCGCAATCAGCGCCGGTTGCACCGACATCGGCCAGCGCTTCCCTGGGAAGCAAGATCGATATTCGCGTCTGACCCTAATGAAAAAGCCCCCATCTCGCGATGGGGGCTTTTTTATCTCTGCGATTTGCGGGATCAGACCGGGAAAGGAGCCGGCGCCTCGAAGGTCATCCGTTCCCCGCTGCGGGGGTGGCTGATGGTCAGCATGGCCGCATGCAGGTAGAGATGGGGGGCAGCCGCCAGCGCATCCGGATGGGCGTAGAGGTTGTCACCCAGGATCGGGTGCCCCAGCTCCAGCATATGGACGCGCAACTGGTGCGAGCGACCTGTGATGGGAGTCAGCTTGATCAGGCTGTTGCCGTTCTCCACTTTCAGTTTTTCCCACAGGGTCAGAGCGTGGCGCCCCTCCTCGTGGTCTACCTTCTGTTTCGGGCGGTTGGGCCAGTCGACGCAGAGCGGCAGATCTACCTGACCCGACTCTGCTTCCGGCTCACCCCACACCCAGGCGAGATAGTGCTTCTCGGTCTCCCGCTCGCGAAATTGCCGGCTCAGCTCCCGATGAGAGTTGGGATTGAGGGGAATGACAATGACGCCAGTGGTGGACATGTCGAGGCGATGAGCTGCTGCCGCCTTGGGGTGCTGTTGTTTCACCCGATGCAGGACGCTGTCTTCATTCTCGGGGCCGCGTCCGGGGACGCTTAGCAGGCCAGTGGGCTTGTTGACCACCATGATGTCCTTGTCCTTGAACAGGATATCGAGCCAGGGTTCCAGAGGCGGTGAGTATTCAAACATAAATGTCTCGCATCAGAAGGTGGGGGCAAGCCCCCATCAGTTATGGGTAACCATGACAAAGCGGCCTTGGGTATCCAGTCTGAGCTGGGTCTGGCCGCTGTCGGTCGGTACCTTGTCAGTTATGGGTGACCACGATAAAGCGGATGGCATCCAGCTTGAGTTGGGTCTGATCGATCAGGTGGTGCAATTCTGCCTGCAGATTGCGCAGATAATCCAGTTCGCTGTCGCGCACGTTCGGGTTGACCGCCTTGAGCGCTTCCAGACGATCCAGATCCTGCTGCAGGGTCTGCGCCATCTGGGTGCGGGCCTTGTCGACAATCCCGGCTTTCAGCTCTTCGGCAATGGCCTGGCCCTTGCCAATCAGACCGTGAATCACCGGTTGGGATGCAGTCACCAGCTTGCTGCCGAGGTGGCGATTGACCGGAGTCAGCTGACGGTTGAAGGCATCGAACGCCACTTTCTCACCCAGATTCTGGCCGTTCTTGTCCATCAGCAGACGGATCGGCGTCGGCGGCATGAAGCGGTAGAGCTGGGGATGGGCCGCAGACTCGGCAACGAAGATCAGCTCAAGCAGGATGGAGCCGATGGGCAGCGCCTTGTTCTTGAGCAGTGCGACCGAGGTGGCTCCGATCTCGGAGCCCAGGATCAGGTCGATACCGCCGCGCATCATGGGGTGATCCCAGGAGAGCAGCGCCATGTCATCCCGCGACAGGGCTGTGTTGCGATCGAAGGTGATGGTCATGCCGTCTTGCGGCAAGCCCGGGAAGCTGGAGACCAGCATGTGATCCCCGGGGGTCAGCACCAGCGCGTTCTCGCCACGGTCATCCTGATTGACGCCGATCTCGTCGAACATCTTGAGAGCGAAGGAGATCATGCCGGTGTCGTCATCTTCAGCGGCCAGCTTGTCGACCAGCTGCTGGGCGGCGGCGCCACCGCTGGAGTGGATCTCCAGCAGGCGATCGCGGCCCTGCTCCAGTCGGGCCTTGAGCGGCTCGTGCAGTTCGCGGGTCTTGATCAGCAGGGCGTCGAGGGTCGCCTGATCGCCGGTGTTGGCGGCCAGCAGCTCGAACAGCTCGTCACGTACCGCTTCGAATACCGGGCGGGCAGTCGGGCAGGTCTGTTCGAACGCGTCCAGACCATCGTGATACCAGAGCTGCAGGGCGCGCTGGGAGGTGCCCTCCAGATAGGGAACGTGGATCTCGACGGTATTCTGCTGACCGATACGATCCAGTCGACCGATCCGCTGTTCCAGCAGATCCGGGTTGAGCGGCAGATCGAACAGCACCAGATGACTGGCAAACTGGAAGTTGCGACCTTCTGAACCGATCTCGGAGCAGAGCAGCACCTGGGCGCCACCCTCTTGCTGGGCAAAATAGGCGGAGGCCTTGTCCCGCTCGAGGATCGACATCCCTTCGTGGAACACGGCACCACGGATCCCTTCACGGGTACGCAGCGCCTCTTCCAGCGCGATGGCGGTCGCCGCTTCGGAGCAGATCACCAGCACCTTCTGCTGGCGGGCTGAGAGCAGCAGCTCCAGCAACCATTCTACGCGCGGGTCAAACTGGGTCCAGGTGGCGTTGTCGCCTTCAAACTGCTGGAAGATCTTCTCGGGATAGAGGTAGCGCAAGGCGCGGGTCTGCAGATCGCCACCGTTGCCACCCATCATCCCCATCACCTTGATGGCAGTCTTGTACTGCTCCGGCAGCGGCATAGGGTAGACGTTGAGGTGACGCTCGGGGAAGCCCTGAATATTGGCGCGGCTGTTACGGAACAGCACCCGGCCGGTGCCGTGCTGGTCCAGCAGCTTGGCGACCGCCTGCTGGCGGGCGGCGGCATCGCCGAGATCCAGACCGGTCAGTTGATCGGCCAGGATGGCTTTGGCGTTTTCGCTCAGGGTCTCGCCATCCAGCAGCTCTTGTGCGGCGCTGGCGACCTGACCATAGACCTGCTCCTCGGCGAGGAAAGCCTCGTAGTCGTAGAAACGTTCGGGATCGAGCAGGCGCAGACGGGCAAAGTGGCTCTGGTGGCCCAGCTGATCCGGGGTGGCGGTCAGCAGCAGCACGCCCGGCACCTGTTCGGCCAGCGCTTCCACCATCTCATAGGCACGGCTCGGCGCCTCTTCACTCCACTCCAGATGGTGGGCTTCATCGACAACCAGCAGATCCCACTCGGCTTCCAGCACCTGCTCGAAGCGACGACGCTTCTTGCGCAGGAAGTCGAGGCTGCAGATCACCAGCTGTTCGGTCTCGAAGGGGTTTTCCGCATCGGCAAATGCCTCGATGCAGCGCTCCTCATCAAACAGGGAGAAGTGCAGGTTGAAGCGGCGCAGCATTTCGACCAGCCACTGATGCTGGAGCGTTTCGGGCAGCAGAATGAGCACGCGATGGGCGCGGCCGGAGAGCAGCTGCTGATGAATGATCATGCCCGCTTCGATGGTCTTGCCCAGACCCACCTCATCGGCCAGCAGTACGCGCGGAGCGTAGCGGTGACCCACCTCGTGGGCGATATAGAGCTGGTGCGGGATCAGGCTGACCCGGCCACCGGCCAGACCGCGAGTCGGGTTGCGACGACGCTGGTGCTGGTTGACCAGCGCCTCGTAGCGCAGGGTGAAGCGGGACATCCGATCGATCTGACCGGCGAACAGGCGATCCTGCGGCTTGTTGAACTTGATAAAGTTGTTGAGAAACACTTCCTTGAGGGCAACGGGCTCATCATTGTCGGTGCGCACACCTACATATATAAGCAGGCCGTCTTTCTCCTGCACTTCTTCGACCGTCATGGTCCAGTCTTCGTGACTGGTGATCTGATCGCCCACATTGAAGCTGACCCGGGTCACCGGCGCCTCTTCTTTGGCATACATGCGGTTTTCACCGGTAGCCGGAAACAACAGGGTAACCATGCGTCCTTCAACAGCAACGACAGTCCCCAACCCCAGATCCGTCTCTGTATCACTAATCCAACGCTGGCCAAGTGCAAAAGGCATTAAACTCTCCAAAGCCCAAGAGTGTGTGAATCGCAAAGGGGCGCTATGTTACCCGAAGGCGTGACCTCGATCACCATGCATATAGATGTAGAGAGACCAAATCGCCACAACCTTGATCTGCTCCCGCCGCCAGACCATATAAAGGTAGCGATATCGCCAAATGAGTGTGTTATTGCAGGATAAATGCGCTTTTTGGGTGATTAGTGAACGGTTGAGCCAAAAATGCGAATTTAATTCGAAAACCCCCTTGCAAGCGTGATCCAGATCCCTATAATGCGCCACATCGACAGGGCAAGCGGCAACGCAAACAACCTCGTCGATAACCTCGAAAAGCCTTTGAAAATAAGGCTTGACTCGAGAAGGCGGTTGAGTAGAATTCCACTCCCGCAGCA
>NZ_JAPDBM010000055.1:0-32337 GCF_027705265.1 Aeromonas sp. QDB11
ATTGGGCGATCGGCATGGATGTTATTGAGTGATCGGCATGAATGTTATTGAGCGATCGCCATGCGTGGGAATACGCATCTGGTGCGTTTCTGCCTCTACGTGCTGCTGCCAATCGCGCTGATTATGGCGCTGGTGCTGGTGTGGCAAGGGGTGCCGCAAAGCCTCTCCGCCTACCTGCCGTTCCACGGTGTGGAAGGTCAGGAGCAGCTGCTGCCGCTCGGCCCGGCTGCTTCGCAAATTGCCATCAAGCAGCTTGGCTCCAACGGTGGCGGCTTCTTCGGCATCAACTCGGCACATCCGTTCGAGAACCCGACCGCCCTCTCCAACTGGCTGGAGATGGTCACTCTGCTCACCATCGCCGCCGCCATGGTCTTTACTCTGGGCCGCTACGTGAAAGACATGGCCCACAGCCGTGCCATTCTCGGCGCCATGACCCTCATGCTGGTGCTGGGGCTCTTCGTCTCCATCACTCAGGAGCTGAAACTGGATCCGGCCCTCGCCCACCTCACCACTGACGCCAGCAATATGGCAGGCAACTGGGAAGGCAAGGAGAGCCGCTTCGGCCCGGTGCTCTCCAGCATCTGGGAAGTGGCGACCACTGCCGCCTCCAACGGCTCGGTCAACGCCATGCACGACAGCTTTGCCCCCCTCTCCGGCATGGTGGGCATGATCAACATGCTGCTGGGTGAAGTGGTGTTCGGCGGCGTGGGTGCCGGTATCTACGGCATGATGCTGTTCGTGCTGCTGACCGTGTTCCTGTGCGGCCTGATGGTGGGGCGTACCCCGACCTATCTGGGCAAACGCCTCGGTATCACCGAGATGAAGTGGGTAGTCGCCAGCATGCTGGTAATGCCGGTGGGGGTTTTGGTGATCGGCGGCGTCACTCTGCTGATGCCGGATGCGGCCACCATCATCGGTCACGATGGCCCGCACGGTCTGTCACGTCTCATCTATGCCTACGCCTCGGCTGCCGGCAACAATGGCTCCGCCTTCGCCGGTTTTGCCGCTGGGGACAACTGGCAGTGCATCGCCATCGGTCTGGCCATGCTGCTCGGTCGCTTCGGCTACATCATTCCGGTACTGGCCATCGCCGGTCAGCTGGCCCGCGCACCCCGTCAGGAGACGAGCGAAGGGGACTTCCCCATCAGCGGCCCGCTGTTCGTTACCCTGCTGATCATCACTGTCCTGCTGATAGGTGGCCTCTCCTTCCTGCCGGTGCTGGCACTGGGCCCGGTGGCCGAACATCTGAGCCTGATCGGAGGGGCGTTCTGATGAACCTTACCCTGTCGATCACCATCCGGATGCCAATGGCCAACTATCTGATGCTGGGAGCTTTCCAATGAGCAAGTCCACTGCAATGAGCACCGACACCATTAAGGTGAAGGGCAAAAAACAGAAATCACAGGTCCTCCAGGCCATGGTTGAAGCCCTCTATCGCTTCAATCCCAAGGCGCTGTTTGGCAGCCCTATCCTGTTCACCCTCTGGCTGGCCGCCGTGATGGCGACCGTGGAGTCCCTGTTGGGGCAGCCCTTCTCGGGTGTTGCCCCCAGTCTGGCCTGGCAGCTGACCGCCTGGCTCTGGCTGACCCTCTGGTTTGCCAACTTCGCGGAAACCCTGGCCGAGGGGCGCGGCAAGGCCCGCGCCGACAGCCTGAAAGCGGGCATGAGCCAGCTCAAGGCCCGTCGGGTGACCGATGCCAAAGATGGTCAGGGCGAGTGGGTCTCGGCCACCAGCCTGATGAAGGGGGATCTGGTGCTGGTACGCAGCGGCGAAATGATCCCGGCCGATGGTGAAGTGATCGCCGGTATCGCCTCGGTCAACGAGGCTGCCATCACCGGTGAATCCGCCCCCGTCATTCGCGAGTCGGGTACCGACCGCAGCGGCGTGACCGGCAACACAACCGTGGTTTCCGACGAGATCTGGGTGCGGGTCAGCAACAATCCGGGCGAGAGCACGCTGGATCGGATGATCGCACTGGTGGAAGGGGCCAAACGTCAGAAGACCCCCAACGAGATGGCGCTCGATGCCCTGCTGGTGGGTCTGACCCTGATCTTCCTGCTGGTGGTCGCGACCCTACCCTGGTTCCTCGACTACAACGGCACTCAGGTACCGCGCCTCTACCTGATCGCCCTCTTCATCACCCTGATCCCGACCACCATCGGCGGCCTGCTCTCCGCCATCGGCATCGCCGGAATGGACCGGCTGGTGAAGCTGAACGTCATCGCCAAGTCTGGCCGAGCCGTCGAAGCAGCCGGTGACGTGCGCACCCTGCTGCTGGACAAGACCGGCACCATCACCTTCGGCAACCGGATGGCTGACGAACTGATCCCGGCACTGGGCGTCGATCCCGCCCTGCTGGCGCAAGCCGCCATGCTGGCCTCGCTGGGTGACAACACCCCGGAGGGCAAATCCATCCTGACCCTGGCCAGCAAGAGCATGGCCAAGCCGAGCCAGCTGGATGATGACAAGGTGATCCCCTTCAGCGCCGAGACCCGCCTGAGCGGACTGGATCGCAACGGTCATCAATACCGCAAGGGGGCGGTCGATGCCGTACTGAACTACCTCAGCCTCGACCGCAAGGCGGTGCCGGAGCTGGTGCTCAAGTCAGTCGACAGCATCGCCCGTCAGGGGGGGACTCCGCTGCTGGTCTGCACTCAGGAAAAACTGCTGGGAGTGGTGTTCCTCAAGGACATCATCAAACCCGGCATCAAGGCGCGCTTCCAGATCCTGCGCCACATGGGGATCCGTACCGTGATGATCACCGGCGACAACCCGAAAACCGCCGCCGCCATCGCCGCCGAAGCCGGGGTGGATGACTTCATCGCCGAAGCGACGCCGGAGAAGAAGCTCGCCTATATCCGGCAGGAGCAGGCCGATGGCCGTCTGGTCGCCATGTGCGGTGACGGCGCCAACGATGCGCCCGCGCTGGCGCAGGCTGACGTGGGTCTGGCCATGAACGAGGGGACCCAGGCCGCCAAGGAGGCGGGCAATCTGGTGGATCTCGACTCCAATCCCACCAAGCTGCTGGATGTGGTGTTGGTCGGCAAACAGCTGCTGGTGACCCGTGGCGCCCTGACCACCTTCTCCATCGCCAACGACGTGGCCAAGTACTTCGCCATCCTGCCAGCCCTGTTCATCGCCGCCTACCCGCAACTGGGGGCGCTGAACCTGATGCAGCTGGGCAGCCCGCAGAGCGCCATCCTGTCGGCCATCATCTTCAACGCCCTGATCATTGTGGCGCTGGTGCCACTGGCGCTGCGCGGTGTCGACCTGAAAGGCTCGGCCGCCAGCCTGCTGCGCCGCAACCTGCTGATCTACGGTGTCGGTGGCCTGCTGGTGCCTTTCATTGGCATCAAGCTGATCGACCTGGTCATTACCGGCCTGGGTCTGGTGTAACGACGTGACCGGGATGCGGGGCAGACCCGCATCCCCAGCCATCCTTTTGGAGCAAGAGAATCATGATAGCAATCAGAACCCTGTTGACCCTGACCCTGCTGCTGGGAGTGGGTTATCCGCTGGCGGTGACCGGGCTGGCCCAACTGCTGTTCCCCTGGCAAGCCAACGGCAGCCAGCTCACCGACAGCAAGCAGCAACTGATCGGTAGCGCCCTGCTGGGGCAGAAATTCGAGCGGGCTGACTACTTCCACCCCCGTCCCTCCGCCAGTGATTTCAACACCATTGGCGGTAGTGCCAGCAATCTCGGCATGAGCTCACCGCTGCGGGCGGAGTTCGCCGAACAGGCCGCCAAGGCACAGCCTGAAACCAGCTCTCCCGCCATGCTGACACGCTCGGCTTCCGGCCTCGATCCCCATCTGCCACTCGATGCGGTGCTGGCGCAGGTGGATCGCGTCGCCAGAGAACGTGGACTGGATCCCGCCCAACTGACGGAGCAGGTCAAGTCGGCCACACAAGCTGGTATCCTTGGCCCGCAGGTGGTCAACATTCTCCAGCTGAACCTGCAACTAGATCATCAAAAGGGCGCCTGAGGGCGCTCCTTGCCGATCTGGCGTTGACCTCCATTTTCGACGCGGGCAGTTGGCTCGATAGGGATAAGCATGCGTGATGAGGTAAGGGCTGACGCCCTGCTGGCAAGTCTGGAGCAAGAGCACAAGGGCAAACTGAAAGTCTTTCTCGGGGCCGCCCCCGGGGTGGGCAAGACCTACGCCATGTTGCAGGCGGTGCGGGAACAGGCCAAGGAGGGGGTCGACATCCTGATCGGCGTGGTGGAGACCCACGGCCGGCAGGAGACGCTGGCCCTGCTCGACAAACTCGCTATCCAGCCGCGCAAGATCCACATGCACCGTCAGCAGCGGCTGGAAGAGATGGACCTCGACGGCCTGCTGGCACGCAAACCGGCCATCGCCGTAGTGGACGAGCTGGCCCATAGCAATGCCCCCGGCAGCCGCCACGAGAAGCGCTGGCAGGATGTCGAGGAGCTGCTCAACGCCGGTATCGACGTCTACAGTACCCTCAACGTCCAGCATCTGGAGAGCCTCAACGATCTGGTGTGGCAGCTCACCGGGGTCAGGGTCAAAGAGACCCTGCCCGATCAGGTTCTGCTCGATGCTGACAGCATTATCCTTATCGACCTCCCCCCCAAGGAGCTGCTCGGCCGCCTGCGCGAGGGGAAGGTCTATGTCCCTCATCAGGCAAAAGCCGCCCTGCAATCCTTCTTCTCCCTTAACAACCTCACCGCATTGCGGGAGCTGGCAATGCAGACCGCCGCCAGCCATGTGGAGGGGGATCTGCAACTGCAGTGGCAGGCAGCAGGCAAGACCACCTTGCCGCTGCGGGGCAAGCTGATGGTCTGCCTCGGCGACCTGCACGGCTCGGCGCTGGTGCGCTACGGCCACCGCTTTGCCCAGCGCCGTCAGCTTCCGTGGCTGGTGGTGCATGTCGACAGCAATGGCCGCCGCTCTGCCGATGTGGAGCAGGCGCTGGCGCTCGCCTCCCACCTCGGTGCCAAGGTGCTGACCCTATCCAGTCCGGCGGTCGCCAACACCCTGCTGGAGACCGCAGAACAGCAACAGGTCTCCCAGCTGCTGCTCGGCAAACCCCACAAGGCGCCGTGGCGCCGCTCGCTGGTGCAACACCTGCTCAAACAGGCGCAGGGGCTCGAAATTACTCTGGTCGATACCGAGAAGCAGAAGCCCGAAGTGGGGATGCACGTCCCGACGCCGAAGGATATTCACCACAGCCTGCTGGCGGTGACCATCATGGGGATCACCTCGGCCGCCGCCTGGGGGCTCTCCTACTGGCTGCCGCCAGCAGCTTTGCCGCTCATCTTTGTACTGGGGGTGCTGGCGACTGCCCTCACCACCAGTCTGGTGCCCGCCACGCTGGCGGCTGTGCTGGGCTTTATCGCCCACAATCTGCTCTTCACCGCCCCCTACTTCTCCCTGAGCGTCGCCAACCACAGCGACCTGCTCACCCTGTTTGTGCTGCTTATCGTTGGCATGACCGCGGGACGGCTCGCCTCCCGCCAGCGGCAACAGCTGATCGGCCTGCGCGAGACTCAGCAGCTGGGCAATGCATTGCTCTCCCTCAGTCAGGGGCTGGCCACCGCCAGCAGCCCGGAGGAGGTGCTCAGACAAGGGGCCCAGGCCATTTCGCTGGCGCTCGGCCAGCCGACCGTGGTGATCGACAAGGAGTTCAACGATCGGCTCGGCAACGAGAAGCACAGGCCCGGGCAGACCGACAAGGCGGCCATCGACTGGTGTCTGGCCCAGAAACAGAGCGCCGGGGCCCACACCGCGACCCTCAATGCTGCCGAAGCCCAGTATCACCATCTCAGCGACGATCTGGTGATCGGCATAACGCTGGCCAATCCGCTCTCCTCCTCTGCCGAGCATCAGCTACAGGCGCTGCTCACCGACATTCGCGCGGCGCTAGCGCGGATCGACCTCAACGAACGGCTGGCCGACAGCCAGCTACAGGCGGAGACCGACCGGATGCGGGCCGCCCTGCTCTCCTCGGTCTCCCACGATTTGAAGACCCCGCTGGCGACCATCATGGGGGCTGGCAGTACCCTGCTGGAATATGGTGACCGGATCCCCGCCGATGATCGCAACGAGCTGCTCCATTCGGTACAGGAGGAGGCGCGCCGCCTCCACAGCTACGTGCAGAATCTGCTGGATATGACCCGCATCGGCTCCCCCGACTTCCAGCTGAAACGGGACTGGGCCGATCTGGCGGATCTGGTGGAGAGCGCCCGCAAGCGGCTCGACTCCTCCTGGCGCCAGCACAAGCTGCTGGTCCATTTCGATCAGCATGTGCCCCAGCTCTATGTGCACGGCGCCCTGATCGAGCAGGTGCTGGTCAATATCCTCGACAACGCCTCCCGCTACTCGCCGGCTGGCACCCCCATCGAGTTCAAGGTGATGCTGGCCGAGCCCGACCTAATCATCGACATCATCGATATCGGGGTCGGTATCGCCGAGTCGGATCGGGAGAAGATCTTCAACCTCTTCTACACCCAGCCGGTTGGTGATTGCGGCAGCCGTGGCACCGGGCTTGGCCTCGCCATTTCCCGCGCTATGATAGAGGCCCACGGCGGCAAGATTTGGGCCTTCTCCGGCCCCAATGGCAACGGCACCTGCATGCGCATCTCCCTGCCGCTCGCCCTCAATTCACCGGAGGTATGATGGTTGACCGCCAGATCGGGTCACTCAGCCCCTCCCACCATTCGCCTCTGGAGGTTCGATGGCGCACATTCTGGTCATAGATGATGAAGCGGCGATCCGTCGCTTTCTGCGGATCAGCCTGATTGCCGAAGGGCATCAGGTGAGTGAGGCGGTGGGGGTCAATGAAGGGCTGGAGCAGTATCGCCACCTCAACCCCGATCTGGTGATCCTCGATCTCGGTCTGCCGGATGGCGATGGCATTCAGGTGTTGCAGGCCATTCGCGAGCACCACCCCAATCCGGTGCTGGTGCTGTCGGCACGCGATTCCGAGCAGGAGAAGGTGCGGCTGCTGGATGCCGGGGCCAACGACTACATGAGCAAGCCATTCGGCATCGGCGAGATGATGGCCCGCATCCGCGTGCTCTTGCGTCAGCGGGCGGGCGTCAGCAGCGGCGAGCGGCGCCACTTCCCCCAATGCGGGCTGACGCTGGATATCAGCAGCCACAAGGTAACCATGAAAGAGGAGGAGATCCCCCTCTCCCGCAAGGAGTTCGCCCTGTTGCAGGCGCTGGTGTGCCACCCCGGCAAGCTGGTGATGCAGACCCAGCTGCTCAATGACATCTGGGGGCCGAGCCACAAGGAGGACACCCACTACCTGCGTATCGTTATCGCCAGCCTGCGCAAAAAGCTGGGGGATAACCCCCAGCAACCGACGCTTATCGAGACCGAATCCGGTATCGGCTACCGCTTTATCGGTAACTGACGTTTCACGTGGAACGACGTCCACTGCAAAGCAGCGCCAACAGACCGCAGCCACTCAGCAACAGGCCGAGATCCTGCAATCCGGCCGCCACCGCCAACCCCAGACTGAGCAGTAGGTAGTAGCCAAGCCCGAACAGGGCGCCAGCACTACCCGCCACCTCGCGATAAGCCAACAGCGCCTGACTCAGCACATTGGGGATCGCCACCCCATAGGCCACCACAATGCCCATCATGGGCAACAGGAACCAGAGACCGCCCTGACTCACCCAGACCAGCAGCCCGGCAATCAACGCCAGCACGCAAGCCAGTCTGATCAGAGATGACGGCTGCCATCCTCTTCCCAGCAGATGCTTGTTGAGCAGGCTGCCGAGCAGAGTCGCCAGGGCCAGCAAGATCCCTGAGTAACCAAACTCGCCGGAGCTCAATCCCAATCCGGCAAACAGGAAGGGGGCCAGACTGTAGTAGCCAAACAGCATGGTGTTGAACAGGGCGACCAGCACGGCACTGCGCCAGAGCCCGCCATCCTTCATCATCCGGCATGCCAGCGGCCAGAGTGCGACTCGCTGGGTGCAGGCCGGACGGGTTTCCGGCAGCTGCCAGCAGGTCACCAGCAGCAAGCCTACCGCCAATACCAGCAGACCGCTGAACACCCCGAGATAGCCAAACCCGCTCGCCAGCTGGCCGCCACTGAGCAGCCCCAGCACCGGGCTCAGGGAGAGTGCAATGCCCATCACCGAGAAGACCCGCGCCAGATCGCTGCCCTGATAGCTGTCGCGCAGCATGGTCTGGGTCACCACGGAACCCACCGCGGCGCCAAAGGCCGAGATGACCCGGGCCAGCAGCAGGGTCTCAAACTGATTGGCCAGCAGTGCCAGCAAGGTGCCGACGCCATAGGTGAGCAGACCCGCCAGCATGGCGGGGCGCCGCCCGATCAGATCGCAGAGCCGTCCCCAGCAGACCACGCCCACCGCAAACGCCAGAAAATAGACCGACAGGGTCTGGGATGCCTGCCCCTCGCTCACCTTAAACTGGGTGGCGATGTGGGTCAGCACCGGGCTGTAGATGGTCTCCACAATCTGGGGAAACATCATCAATCCCACCACCAGCCAGAGCGGTGGCAACTTGTTGTTCATGACAAACCTCCTTCACAAGAGGTCGCCATTCTAGAGAGATGCCGACTGTCCGATTACAATAAGCAGGACTATAAACATCAAAAATCGGACATATGGCCTTTATTCTTCCCGATCACCCTTTTGACCCCGACCAGCTGACGGGCAGCGTGATCGGCATTGCCTCCGCGCTAGGCAGGCACGACTCGGGCCTGCATCAGCATCGGCGCCATCAGCTGCTGTTCGCCCAATCCGGCTGCATGACCATGGAGCTGGAAGGTCGGGTCTGCCTGCTGCCACCTACCCGCGCCGCCTGGCTGCCAGCGGGCACTGCCCATCGGGTATTGATGCGTGGTGTCGTCGCCTACCGCTCCCTCTACTTCCAGCCACACCCCGAGTTCCCCGCCACGGTGGAGGTGCTGGCGGTCAATCCGCTGCTGCACGAACTGATCGAACGGATGGCGCTCTGGCCGTGGGACAAACCGCAAGAGCAGCAGCAACGGACGGTGACACTGTTTATGGAGGAGTTGGAGCAGGCACCACGGGAATCGTGGCAGTTGCCGCTACCGACCGATCCCAGACTGGGCGACAGGCTACAGCAGTTGAAGCGGGGGGATGCCCTGCCCGATCGGCTCAACCGGCTGGCCGAACGGGTGGGTGCCAGTGACAAGACCATTGGCCGCATCTTCATGCGGGAGACCGGCATGAGCTATCAGGCGTGGCGTCAGCAGTGGCGGCTGTTGCGCGCCATGGAGTTGCTGGCAGAAAGCGAGCCCATCAGCCGGATTGCCGCTGCGCTGGAGTTCTCCAGCGACAGCGCCTTCATCAGCTTCTTCAAACAACATACGGGGCAGACTCCCTTGCGCTATCTCAGCTCTCGGGGTGAGTCGCCACTGCCTGACTCGCCTCCACCACCAGGGTATCCAGCGCCAGCGGCTTAAGGTTGTGCAGCGCATCCTGCACCACGACATGGGATGCCTGCTGCAGCTCGCTCTGCACATCCTGCTCCAGCCGGGCACTCTCCAGCTCGGGTCGCGGGTTCTCGTTGGCCATCACGTTCAGGCTCAGGGCACTCACAATCAGGGTGGCGATCAGGCTTTTCATCTGGTTTGCTCCGGTATGGTTGAGATAACCAGTTAGCTATTCCAATTGTTGTGCCACTCTTCACAAATCACATAACATGATGATTTTGTTTAAATTCACCATCTTGCGATACCAAATTGAGTCGCAAAATGCATCCTGCTAGGTCATTTTTAAACCAACAGTTGGTACTTTTAACCACGCTTAATTTTTGCACCATGTTCCACGTGGAACGTCCCGTTATTTTGATCGACACCCGCTTTTAAACTGAGCTATGGTGCTACATCTTCGTAACTGACTCTGGATCTGTCACCGAATGGAATTTTCCTTGTTCGGCGAGAAGTTCACTCGCCACGCCGGTATTACCCAACTCATGGATGACCTCAATCAGGGGCTGACCAATCCGGACGCCATCATGCTGGGTGGCGGCAATCCTGCCCCCATCCCCGCCATGCTGGAACGCTTTCAGGCGGAAGCCAAGAGCCTGCTCGACAACGGCGAGCTGGTCAAAGCGATGGCCAACTACGACGGCCCCCAGGGCAAAGACAGGTTCACCAAGGCGCTGGCCGCCCTGCTCAGCAAGGAGCTGGGATGGGATATCACGTCCCGCAATATCGCCCTGACCAACGGCAGCCAGAATGCCTTTTTCTATCTGTTCAACCTGCTGGCCGGCGAATTTGCCGATGGCCGCAAGAAGAAGGTGCTGTTCCCGCTCGCTCCCGAATACATCGGCTATGCCGACTCGGCGCTGGCGGACGACTACTTCGTGGCCTACAAGCCCACCATCGAGAAACTGCCCGATGGCCAGTTCAAATACCACGTGGATTTCGAGAGCCTGCAGGTAGGCGATGATATCGGGGTGATCTGCGTCTCCCGCCCGACCAACCCGACCGGCAACGTGCTGACCGACGAAGAGATCGAACACCTCGATCAGATCGCCCGCGACAAGGGAATTCCGCTGCTGATCGACAACGCCTACGGCGTCCCCTTCCCGGGCATCATCTTCAGCGAAGCCAAGCCGTTCTGGAACGCCAACACCATCCTCTGCATGAGCCTCTCCAAGCTGGGTTTGCCGGGCACCCGCTGCGGCATAGTCATCGCCGACGAGAAGATCATTCAGGCCATCACCAACCTGAGCGGCATCATCAATCTGGCGCCGGGCAGTCTGGGGCCCGCCATCACCATCCCGATGATCGAGAGCGGCGATATCATCGCCCTCAGCGAACAGGTGGTGAAACCCTTCTATCAGCAAAAAGCCGAGCTGGCGGTACAACTGCTGCGCGAGGCGATCCCCGACCCGCGCTTCCATATTCACAAGCCGGAAGGCGCCCTCTTCCTCTGGCTCTGGTTCGAAGACTTGCCGATCCACTGTCAGGAACTGTACGAGCGACTGAAAGCGAAGAACCTGCTGATCGTGCCGGGTCACTACTTCTTCCCCGGCATCGATGACCCGGAATGGCGTCACAGTCAGGAGTGCATCCGCCTCAACTACTCCCAGAGCGAGGAGCTGGTGCGCCGCGGTATCGCCATTCTGGCGGACGAAATCAACCGCCTCTACGCCAGCTAATCCAGTTCGGCGATGCAAAAACAGAAAGGCCTGCAGATGCAGGCCTTTGTTGTTTATCGCGATCCGGTTTGCTTAACCGGGCAACGCCAGCTGGTCGGGTTTACCGATGGGAATGGCGCGGGGCTTGAGCGCCTCCGGCAGTTCGCGGGCCAGGTCGATGGTCAGCAGACCATGCTCCAGCTTGGCGCCCTGCACTTCCACGTGCTGGCTCAGCTTGAAGGCCAGCTCGAAGTCACGCTCGGCAATCCCCTGATGGAGGAACTGACGCTCACCGGCCGCAGCCCCTTTGCGCCCCTTCACCTTAAGGGTGCCGTTTTCGGTCTCCAGCTCCAGCTCTTCGCGCTCGAAGCCAGCCACGGCGACCGTGATGCGATAGCCATCCTGATCGCGCTTTTCAATGTTGTACGGGGGGTAAGCGGCGGTCTTCTGCTCGAACAGACCTTCCAGCTCACGGGCCATCCGCTCGAAGCCGACGGCATTGGAATAGAGATGAGAAAAATCGAGGTTACGCATAATCCTATCCTTCTAATAAGCAACAGGTTCAACTCTCCACAGGCCCGTCATCGGCACCCGGGAAATTTTAAAATCGCAGTGAATTCAGGCTATCAGCCGTTGATCTCAATCTTGCGCGGCTTCATCGCCTCGGGCACTTCACGCACCAGTTCGATGTGCAGCAAGCCGTTTTTCAGGTCGGCCCCTTTCACCCGCACATAGTCGGCCAGCTGGAAGCGGCGCTCGAAACCACGCTCGGCGATCCCCTGATAGAGATAGTTGCGCCCGGTGTCGGCCTGCTTGTTGCCCTTCACCGTCAGCAGATTTTCCTGGAAGCTCAGCTCCAGCTCTTCCTGGGTAAAGCCCGCCACCGCCATGCTGATGCGGTAGTCGTTGTCACCCAGTTGCTCGATGTTGTAGGGGGGATAACCTGCATTGCCATGGCTGGCCGCAGATTCGATGAGATTGGCCAGACGATCGAAACCAATGGCAGAACGATAGAGCGGAGAAAAGTCGATAGAACGCATAGTATTACCCTCTTGTGAGCGATAACGGATTGTTTGCCCTCCTGATGGACGGGCGACTGGTCGAAACCTCTGTCGAGCGTTCCGGCCTTGTTACCTATATAGGGGCTCACTTTTTCCTTTCAAGGGGATTTTTTCAAATTTTTTAAATGGCCGCGCCGACCTTTAGCACATCAGCCTGTTGGCCCGATTCTGATGATAATCGACCCGTGGGCCACTGATGGCAACTCGCTCCACCCCCCATAATGGGTTGCATATCCACCAGCCAATATGGAGCCTCCCATGAAGATTACCCAGGTTCGCAACGCCACCCTGCTGCTCGACTATGCCGGCACCCGCTTTCTGATCGACCCCATGCTCTCGGCCAAGGGTGCCTTCCCCGGCTTTGAGGGCACCGCCAACAGCCAGCTGCGCAATCCGCTGGTCGAGCTGCCACTGCCGATCGATGCGCTGGTCGATGTGGACGCCGTTATTGTCACCCACGACCATCCCGACCACTGGGATGATGCCGCCAGAGCCCTGATCCCCAAGCATCTGCCGATCTTGGTACAACATCAGAAGGATGCCGATGCCATTCGTGCCAGTGGCTTTGAGGATGTGCGCCTGCTGAGCGACCAGCCCGAGTTTGCCGGTATTCGCCTGCAGCAGACCGGTGGCCAGCATGGCAACGACCAGTTGATGGCGGTACTGGGCGAGCGTATGGGAGAAGTGTGCGGCGTGGTCTTCTCCCATCCCGATGAACAGAGCCTCTATCTGGCCGGTGATACCATCTGGCATCCCTCGGTCGAGCAAGCCCTGCAACAGCATCAGCCCGAGGTCATCATCCTCAACTGCGGCGATGCACAGGTGCCCGGACTCGGTTCCATCATCATGGGCAAGGAGGATGTCGCCGCCGTTTATCAGGCCTCACCGCAGGCCACGCTGATCGCCAGCCATATGGAGGCGGTCAACCACGCCGTGCTGTCACGTCAGGAACTTCATACCTATCTGACCGAGCGAGGCATGATGGATCGGGTGCGGATACCGGCGGATGGCGAGGCTCTCTCGCTGTAACTGACTGGGCCATGCCGAACAGTTCGCATGGCCCTTCGGCTTTCACTGCCGAACGCTTATGATGAGAGGTCTGTGCGCAGAGAGGAGCCAACACCATGCCTACCCCGATCGTTGCCGTGGTGACCTTCGATCACTTCAGCCCTTTTCACTGCGCCGTCCCCTGCCTCATCTTCGGCGATATCCTGCCGGGCCAGCCGCTGTTCGAGCTCAAGATCTGCTGCGGCGATGGCAACGGCAACCGTCACTCACACTCGGCGCAAGGCTTCACCATTCAGGCTCCCCATGGGCTGGAGGTGCTGGCCGAGGCGGAGATCATCATCATCCCCTTCTGGCACGACCCGGCTGCACGACCACCCACGGCGCTGCTCGATGCGCTGATCGCCGCCAGAACCAGAGGTGCCCGGCTGGTCGGGCTCTGTCTCGGCACCTATGTGCTCGCCTATGCCGGGCTGCTCAATGGTCGCAAGGCATCGACCCACTGGGAGTACGAACAGGATTTCTGCCGCCGCTTTCCCTGCGTGCAGCTCGATACCAATGCCCTCTACGTGGATGACGATGGGCTGGTCACCTCGGCAGGCACCGCCGCCGGACTGGACTGCTGCCTCTATCTGGTGCGCCAGTACCACGGCTCAGCCATCGCCAACAAGGTGGCGCGGCGGCTGGTGATCCCGCCCCACCGGGAAGGGGGTCAGGCCCAGTTTATCGAGCAGCCGGTGCCCGCCTCCACCCGCGATGTCCGGATGAACCAGTTGCTCGATCACCTGCGAGCCCATCTGGCCAAGCCCCATACCCTGGATTCTCTGGCGGCCCACACCCTGATGAGCCGACGCACCTTTACCCGCCGTTTTCATCAGGCGACCGGTCTCTCGGTGGGTGAATGGCTATTGGCGGAGCGGCTCAGGCGCAGTCAGGAGCTGCTGGAAGTGAGCGGTCATTCTATCGATCGCATCGCCGAGCTGGTCGGCTTCAAGAGTGCCACCTCCCTGCGCAATCACTTTCGCGCCCGCTTTGCCATCTCCCCGAGCGAGTGGCGACGCTCTTTTCGCGGCCATAACCCCTGATGATGCCCGCTGTACCCACTCTCCTCGCTATGGCAGGCTAACCAGAGCTCATGAGGAGTCATACCATGTCCCGTTCCGAACGCCTGCTGGCCCTGCTCCAGCTGCTGCGCGGTCACCGCTACGCCATCACCGGCGCTGAACTGGCCAGCCAGCTTGGCATAAGCCTACGCACCCTCTATCGGGATATCGCCACCCTGCAGGCGCAAGGTGCCCATATCGAGGGCGAACCGGGTATCGGCTATGTGCTGCGTCCCGGCTTCATGCTGCCGCCACTGATGTTCAGCGAGGAGGAGCTGGATGCGCTGGTGCTAGGTTCGCGCTGGGTAGTCGCCCACGGTGACGAAGCCTTGAGTGCATCAGCCAGCAGTGCGCTGGCCAAGATAGAAGCTGTGCTACCCGCAGACTATCGCCAGCAGCTCCAGAGCAATGCCCTGCTAATCGGCACCTCCCGCAGCGAGAGCCTCACCGATGAAGCCCCCCTGCGCAGCGCCATCCGCCAGCAACGCAAGGTGACCCTAATCTATCGCGATCTCAAGGATGAGACCTCTGAGCGCACCGTCTGGCCCTTTGCCCTCGGCTACTTCGATCAGGTGCGGGTACTGGTGGCGTGGTGCGAACTGCGTCAGGGCTTTCGCCACTTTCGGGTCGATCGCATCACCCGGATGCAGCCGGAAGATTGCCGCTATCCCAAAAGCAGAGAGAGCCTGCTGAAAGCCTGGCGCGCCACCCAGCAGATCCCGCAGCCGAAATTCATTGCTGACAGAAACTGACAGCAGGTAGCGCCATGCTGACTGGGTCGGCGCCGATGCGCCATCTCATAAGCAAGGAGCATCACCATGTTAGTCCCCCAGTTCACCATCCTCTACGTTGCCAACCCGACCCGCAGTGCGCTCTTCTACCGCGAGCTGTTCGGGCGTGAACCGGTGGAAGAGTCACCTACCTTTGCCATGTTCGTATTCGAGTCAGGCGCCAGACTGGCGCTCTGGTCCAGTACCACCGTCGAGCCAGCCGTTACCCAAAATGCTGGCGCCATGGAACTGGCCTTCTCGCTGCCTGATGAAACCAGTGTCGATTCTGGCTTGTCAGAGTGGCAAGCTCGTGGCCTGACCATCATCCAGCAGCCAACCCGGATGGAGTTTGGCTATACCGGCATGGCTCTTGATCCAGATGGCCATCGCCTGCGACTCTACTGCCTGGCACCAGAACTGAGCTGAGTTATAACCATCAACACCAAGCGGTTTCATGTTTCACGTGGAACGTGCCATTTCCCCGCCCCTGAAAATGAAAAAAGCCGCTCACAAGGAGCGGCTTTTTGCTGTCTGACTGCGTCGATTAGACGTCGAGGTTGGCTACGCGCAGGGCGTTGGTCTCGATAAAGTCACGACGGGGCTCTACAGCGTCACCCATCAGGGTGGAGAAGAGCTGGTCAGCACCGACGGCGTCGTCGATGGTGACGCGCAGCATGCGACGGGCTTCCGGATCCATGGTGGTTTCCCACAGCTGGTCCGGGTTCATCTCACCCAGCCCTTTATAGCGCTGGATGTAGATGCCACGCTTGCCTTCGCTCATCAGCCAGTCGACCGCTTCCACGAAGCTGGCAACCGGTTTGACCTTCTCGCCACGCTTGATGTAACCACCTTCCTCGATCAGGTTGGCGATCTCCTTGCCCAGCGAGACCAGTTGACGGTACTCGGAGGATTGCAGGAAGTCGTAGCTGAGCGGGTATTCGCGGTCGACACCGTGCTGACGTACCACGGCGTGCGGCACGAACAGGCTGCGCTCTTCGTCACGACGAACCTGGATCTGGTACTGGATACCGTGGTTGCTCTCGTTGAGCACGGCTTCCATACCCTGACACCAGGCCAGCAGATCGCTCTCGCTGGCCAGCAGCGCTTCGTTCAGCTCCGGCTGATAGATCAGCTGGGTCAGTACAGCATCCGGTGCGCGGCGGGACATGCGGGTGATCAGGTGAGACACGGCGCGGTGCTGGTTGACCAGACGCTCCAGCGCCTCGCCACCGATGGCCGGAGCAGATTCGTTGACGTGCAGGGTTGCACCATCCAGCGCCATGGCGGTCTGGTACTGCAGCAGCGCGTCTTCGTCTTTCAGGTACTGCTCCTGCTTGCCCTTCTTCACTTTGTAGAGCGGCGGCTGGGCGATGTAGACATAGCCACGTTCGATGATTTCCGGCATCTGACGATAGAAGAAGGTCAGCAGCAGGGTTCGGATGTGCGCACCATCGACGTCCGCATCGGTCATGATGATGATGTTGTGGTAACGCAGCTTGTCCGGGTTGTACTCGTCACGACCGATACCGCAACCCAGTGCGGTGATCAGGGTGCCCACCTCTTGCGAGGAGATCATCTTGTCGAAACGGGCCTTCTCTACGTTCAGGATCTTGCCCTTGAGCGGCAGGATGGCCTGGTTCTTACGGTTGCGACCCTGCTTGGCGGAACCGCCAGCAGAGTCCCCTTCCACTATGTAGAGTTCGGAAAGCGCCGGGTCTTTTTCCTGACAGTCTGCCAGCTTGCCGGGCAGACCGGCGATATCCAGCGCGCCTTTGCGGCGAGTCAGTTCGCGGGCCTTGCGAGCCGCTTCACGGGCACGGGCAGCATCGATGATCTTGTTGACCACGATCTTGGCATCGCCCGGGTTTTCCAGCAGGAAGTCGGCCAGTTTCTCACCCATCGCCTGTTCAACGGCGGTCTTCACTTCGGAAGAGACCAGCTTGTCCTTGGTCTGGGAGGAGAACTTGGGATCCGGCACCTTGACGGAGATAACGGCAATCAGACCTTCACGTACGTCGTCGCCACTGGCGGCAGACTTGGCCTTCTTGCTGTAGTCCTCTTTGTCCATGTAGGAGTTCAGAGTACGGGTCAGCGCGGTACGGAAGCCAACCAGGTGAGTACCACCATCCCGCTGCGGGATGTTGTTGGTGAAGCAGTAGACCCCTTCCTGATAGGCGTCGTTCCACTGCATCGCCACTTCAACGCCGATGCCATCCTGCTCGGTGGTGAAATGGAACACCTTCGGGTGGATCGGGGTCTTGTTCTGGTTCAGGTATTCAACGAAAGCCTTGATACCACCCTCATAGCAGAAATGCGCCTCGCGGCCATCACGCTCGTCCAGCAGACGAATGGAAACACCGGAGTTGAGGAAGGAGAGCTCACGCAGGCGCTTGGCCAGGATCTCGTAGTGATACAGGGTATCGGTAAAGATGGTCGGGCTCGGCCAGAAGCGAACTTCGGTACCGGTGCCAGTGCTGTCGCCAATCTGCTTGAGCGGCGCCTGCGGCTCACCCAGATGATAGGTCTGCTCGTAGACGTGGCCGTTACGACGAATGGTCAGCAACAGCTTGTCAGAGAGGGCGTTAACTACCGAGACACCCACGCCGTGCAGGCCGCCGGATACCTTGTAGGAGTTGTCATCAAACTTACCGCCAGCGTGCAGCACGGTCATGATGACCTCTGCGGCGGAGCGGCCCTCCTCCTCGTGCATGTCTACCGGGATACCCCGGCCATTGTCACGCACAGAGACAGAACCGTCGGAATGGATCTTGACCAGAATATCGGAGCAGTAGCCAGCGAGCGCCTCGTCAATGGAGTTATCGACGACTTCGAACACCATGTGGTGCAGACCCGAGCCATCATCCGTATCGCCGATATACATCCCCGGGCGCTTGCGGACCGCATCCAGGCCCTTCAGCACCTTGATATTCGAGGAGTCGTAAGTATTTTCACTCATAGCTTACTCTCTGCCTTCTCTAACGTTTCGGAGATTTTACCCTGTTCCACGTGGAACAACTTGCAGTCATTCGCATCCATCATGTCTGCGAGCTGACCGGTATCGATGGCGGTGATAAACACCTGGGACGCACACTGCTTCAGCCTTGCGGCCAGCAAGCGGCGCTTGTCGACATCCAGTTCAGAGGCAAAATCGTCAATTAAAAAAATACAGCCACGGCTGCTATGTTGATTCAAATAGAGCCCTTGGGCCAGTCGCATGGCGCAGACCAGCAACTTCAGCTGACCCCGGGACAAAATATCCTGAGCGGGGACCCCGTTCGCCTTGAGGCGCACATCGGCTTTCTGTGGACCGACACCGGTATAGCCCAGCGCCCGATCCCGCTCAAACCCCGCCTCCAGCAGATCGCCGAGGGGAGTATCTTTCTCCCAGCCCCGGTAAAAGCCGAGACTGATATCGAATTCCGGCAGAAAATCCGCCGTCATCTCCTTGATCAGGGGCGTAATGGCCTGACAATAACTGGCGCGAAACTCGGCCAGCTCACCCCCGAGCCGCACCAGCTCCTGATCCCAGAACGCCAACTGGCGATATTGGGTGCTCTGACGCAGCAGCGCATTGCGCTGTTTCAGCAGCCGCCGCACTCGCCCCCACAGTGCAAAGAAGGTCGGCTCCTGATGGAAAACGCCCCAATCGAGCCAGGCGCGGCGAGCCTGAGGCCCGCCCGTCAGCAGGTTGAAACCATCGGGATGGATCAACTGCACCGGCAACAGCTCCGCCAAATCGGCCAGCCGCTGGGCCTGCGCCCCGGCAATCTTGAGCTGGGTCTCGCCACTCTTGTCTTTGGCAAGACCGATTGGGACCTGACGCCCCTCCAGTTCGCACTGGGCAAACAGGGTAAACGCCCGCTCCCCCTGGCGGATGACCCGCCCGGTCAAATGAGTGCGAAAGGAGCGCCCCAGACCAAGGTAGTGAATGGCTTCCAGCACGCTGGTCTTGCCGCTGCCATTGCACCCGACCAGAATATTGAGGCCGGGCGACAGCTTGAGACTGGCTTGCTGGATATTGCGAAAGTCGCTGAGCTGGAGTTTGACCAGGGACACGACTAGATCCGCATCGGCATCACCACGTACTGAGCATCCTGATGTTCAAAATCCTCAATAATGGCACTGCTGATGGAATCGCTCAGGCTAATCCGAATTTGGTCACATTTTAACGTATTCAGCACGTCGAGCACATAAGAGACGTTAAAGCCGATCTCCATCTCGCCAGCGGCATATTGTACGTCAAGCAGCTCTTCGGCTTCTTCCTGTTCCGGGTTGTTGGCGGTGATGCGCAGCAGGTTTTCCTGCAGATTGAGACGCACCCCACGGAATTTCTCGTTGGAGAGGATGGCGGCACGGGCAAACGCCTGACGCAGATCCTCGCGGCCGGCGATCAGGGCCTTGTCGCTGTTGCGCGGAATGACGCGGCGCCAGTCCGGGAAGCGGCCATCCACCAGCTTGGAGGTGAAGATGAAGCCGTCCAGCGCAGCACGCAGGTTGCTGCGACCGATCTGCAGCCGCACCGGCTTGTCTTCCGCTTCCAGCAAACGCACCAGCTCCAGCACGCCCTTGCGGGGCAGGATAACCTGATGATCGGGCAGCGATTCCCCGACGACCTCGCGGCGGCAGGTGGCCAGACGGTGACCGTCGGTCGCCACGGTACGCAGACCGTGACCTTCGCTCTCGAACAGCATGCCGTTCAGGTAGTAGCGCACGTCCTGGCTGGCCATGGAGAACTGGGTCGCATCGATCAGCTTTTTCAGCTCCAGCTGGCTGATATCGAACTCGAGCACGGATTCCCAATCCTCGATGTTCGGATACTCGGTCGCTGGCAGGGTCGAGAGGTTGAAGCGGGAGCGACCGGATCGGATGATCAGGCGCTCGCCTTCGGTATTGAGACGGATCTCGGCGCCTTCCGGCAGACCACGGCAGATATCCAGCAGCTTGCGCGCCGGTACTGTGGTGCGGCCATCTTCACTGGCCCCGTTCAGATAGACCTGACCGATCATCTCTACTTCGAGATCGGTACCGGTCAGCGACAGCAAACCGTTGCTGACATCAAGCAGCACGTTGCCGAGGATCGGCAGGGTCGGTCGGCCGCCGAGGGCGCCGGACACCAGTTGCAGAGGACGTAACAGGGCCTCACGGCTAATTTCGAGCTGCATCTGTGCTCTCCGTTGTTATCAGGAGGAAAGGGTTCGGATCAGGTTGGAATATTCGCGCTGCATCTGTCCACTCCGTTCCGTTATCAGGAAGAAAGAGTACGGATCAGGTTGGAATAGTCCTCCTTGATGTCGTGACTCTCCTCCTTCAGCTGCTCGATCTTGCGGCAGGCATGAAGAACGGTAGTGTGGTCACGGCCACCAAAGGCATCACCTATCTCCGGCAAACTGTGG
Organism: Aeromonas sp. QDB11; assembly: GCF_027705265.1. NCBI lineage: Bacteria > Pseudomonadati > Pseudomonadota > Gammaproteobacteria > Aeromonadales > Aeromonadaceae > Aeromonas > Aeromonas sp. QDB11. The sequence continues at coordinate 20,454 of NZ_JAPDBM010000055.1, forward strand.
TTGGTCAGCTCCTTGGCCAGTGCCATCGCCAGCTGACGCGGACGGGCAACGGAGCGGGAACGCCGCTTGGAGAGCAGATCCGCCAGTTTGATTTTGTAGTACTCCGCCACCGTCTTCTGGATATTGTCGATGGTGACCAGCTTCTCCTGCAGTGCCAACAGATCGCGCAGCGCTTCGCGCACGAAATCGATGTTGATGGCTCGGCCGGTGAAGTTGGCGTTGGCGATCACCCGGTTGAGGGCGCCTTCCAGTTCACGGACGTTGGATCGCAGACGTTTGGCGATGAAGAAGGCCACTTCGTCCGGCAGATGAACCTGGTTCTCGTCGGCCTTGCGCATCAGGATCGCGACGCGGGTTTCGAGCTCCGGCGGTTCGATCGCCACGGTCAGACCCCAGCCGAAGCGGGACTTGAGACGATCCTCGACACCGTTGATCTCCTTCGGATAGCGATCCGAGGTCAGGATGATCTGCTGGTTACCTTCCAGCAAGGCATTGAAGGTATGGAAGAACTCCTCCTGGGAGCGCTCCTTGTTGGCGAAGAACTGGATATCATCGATGAGCAGGGCATCGACGCTGCGGTAGTAACGCTTGAACTCTTCAATGGCGTTATTTTGCAGCGCTTTCACCATGTCCTGAACAAACCGCTCGGAGTGCATATAGATGACTTTGGCATCTTTTTTACTCTCCTTGATGGCATTGCCAACGGCGTGCAGCAGGTGGGTTTTACCCAGGCCGGTGCCGCCATAGAGGAACAGCGGGTTGTAAGCACCACCCGGATTGTCCGCTACCTGACGGGCAGCCGCACGCGCCAACTGGTTGGACTTACCCTCGACGAAATTCTCGAAGGTATAGTTCACGTTGGTGTTGCTCTTGTGGTTCGGCTCTGGCTTGGTTTCAGCCTTGCGTTCCCAGCTCTTCTGCAAGTTATTCACAGGCGTGGCCCCCTGCACTGGCGCTCTGGCGACAGCGACGGGATGGGGACGATTGCCTATATCAAAACGCAGGGTGGGGCCGTCGACCCCATAGAGTTCATTGATGATGCCGTTAACCCGGATGAGATACTTATCTCGTACCCAGTCCAGAACAAAGCGATTCGGTGCATACAGGGTCAGAGTATTGTCACTCAACTCCGCTTGAAGCGGCCGGATCCACATGCTGAATTCTGCCGAGGGCAACTCATCTTGCAGCCGGTTAAGGCACTGCTGCCATAGCGAAGCAGTCACTCTAAACTCCTGTCGATTGATTAACTAAAGACCGGCTATTCTACGTTTTTAGCCGCCGGATCTCCAGCCGTCGCCCGGTGGATCCGGCAAATAAGATCCTTGACTTTCAAGGATCCAGCGCCTTTGGATCGGATTTCATCCCCAAAGTTACCCACAGCTTGATCCACTGCCTGAATTAACGGATCCCGTCCCTCTCTCCTGTTATTTCATATAACCAAATGTCATTTATTTTTTAAATTTTATTCCAATAACATCAGGGCCAAACCAGTTATTACAACTACAAATACAAGACATTGAGAGAGAGAAACACCATGAAAACATCCATCAAACTGATTTCCGGCGCTGCCATGCTGCTCGCCACCCTGTCCGGTCAGGCCATCGCCCAGGAGACCATCAAGGTCGGCATGTCTGGCAAATATTTCCCGTTCACCTTCGTCAAGCAAGACAAGCTGCAAGGCTTTGAGGTGGATATGTGGAACCAGATCGGCGAGCGCACCGGCTACAAGGTCGAGTTCGTGACGGCCAGCTTCTCCGGCCTGTTCGGCATGCTGGAAACTGGTCGCATCGACACCATCTCCAACCAGATCACCATCACCGACGAGCGCAAGGCGAAGTACGACTTCTCCCAGCCTTACGTCTATGACGGCGCCCAGATCGTGGTCCGCAAGGGCAACAGCACCATCCACGGCATCAAGGATCTGGAAGGCAAGAGCGTTGCCGTGAACCTGGGTTCCAACTTCGAAGAGCTGCTGCGCAAGAACGACCCGAACAAGAAGATCGATATCCGCACCTATGACTCCGCCTTCGAGCAGGATGTCGCCCTGGGTCGCATCGACGCCTTCGTGATGGACCGCGTCTCCACCGCCCAGCTGATCAAGGAGTCCAAGCTGCCGCTGCAACAGGCTGGCGCACCGTTCGAGACTATCGAGAACGCCCTGCCCTTCCTGAAGACCCCGGAGAAACAGGCGCTGCTGAAGAAGGTCGACGAGGCCCTGACCGCCATGCGCAAGGATGGCTCCCTGCGTCAGATCTCCGAAAAATGGTTCGCTTCCGACATCACCGACAAATAAATGATGGAATTTGACCTCGAATACACGCTGGGGCTGTTTCCCATCCTGCTCAAATATCTGGGCACCACGATGGAGATGGCCCTGTGGGGATTCGCACTGGCACTCGTACTCTCGCTGGCCCTGGCGATAGTACGGGTGTTTCGCGTCCCCGCGATTCACTGGCTGGCGATGCTCTATATCTCGTTCTTTCGGGGTACACCGCTGCTCGTTCAGCTGTTTCTGCTCTACTACGGACTGCCGCAACTATTCCCGATATTCGTGGGGATGGATGCCTTTACCGCCGCCATCGTCGGTCTGACCCTGCACTTCGCCGCCTACATGGCAGAGTCGATCCGCGCAGCCATCCTCGGCATTCATAAAAGCCAGATGGAAGCGGCGCTCAGTATCGGCATGAGCCGTTATCAGGCGATGCAGCGGATCATCCTGCCGCAGGCGGCACGCATTGCCACCCCGTCGCTGATGAACTACTTCATCGACATGATCAAGAGCACCTCGCTGGCGTTCACCCTGGGAGTGGCCGAGATCATGGGCAAGGCGCAGATGGAAGCCTCCTCCTCCTTCAAGTTCTTCGAGAGCTTCATGGCGGTGGCGCTGGTCTACTGGGTGGTGGTGATCTTCTTCACCCGCTTGCAGCACCTGCTGGAAATTCGTCTCAACCGTGCCTATTAGGGGTTTGCCATGACAAAGCAACTGACCCGCTTGCAATGCACGCCGGAAGTCCGTTTTAACACTGCGCCTGTTTAAAGGAGGGTTCTCATGATCAAGCTAACCGGCCTCTCCAAGGCATATCACGGCAATCAGGTGCTCAACGGCATCGATCTGGAGGTTAAAAAGGGGGAAATTGTCGTCATCATCGGCCCCTCCGGCACCGGCAAGTCGACCCTGTTGCGCTGCCTGAACCTGCTGGAGACCCCGGATGCGGGCACCCTGGCCATCGACGATCTTGCGCTCAATCTGGCCAAGGCCAGCGAACAGCAGGCGATCGAGCTGCGCAAACGGGCCTCCTTCGTGTTCCAGAACTACGCCCTGTTTGCCAACAAGACGGCACTCGACAACATCGCCGAAGGGCTGATCACCGTCTGGAAGCAGCCAAAAGCCGAGGCCCGCGCCACTGCGCTCGGCATCCTCAAGGACATTGGCCTCGCCGACAAGCAGGATGCCTATCCGGCGTCGCTCTCCGGCGGCCAGCAGCAGCGGGTCGGCATTGGCCGCGCCATGGCGGCCCACTCCAAGGTGATCCTGTTTGACGAGCCCACCTCGGCCCTCGATCCCGAGTGGGTCGACGAGGTTTTGGGGTTGATGAAAGAGTTGGCCCGCCAGCACCAGACCATGGTGGTGGTGACCCATGAGATTGAATTTGCTCGTGATGTTGCCGATCGGGTGATCTTCATGGAAGGAGGGCGGATCGTCGAACAGGGCCCGCCGGATCAGATATTGGTCGATCCCAAGGATCCCCGTACCCGGGAGTTCTTGCGGAAAGTCCTTAAATAGCTCTCTCTTTGGCGGCCTGGCCGCCTTTTTTATTGAGGGATCCCTTGTTTAACCCCGGGTTGCCAGTATAATCCGGAGCCCTTGATCCTCTGGATCCTCACGCTCGGCAGTGGCCTTTTCAAGACCATGGCAGGATGAGAGGGAACGGCGGATTGACTAAAAGCCGAACTCTGTTTAGAATTCGGCCTCTTTTGCTAGTCGTCACACGCTATAGCTGGCGCGTCGGCTAAGTGTGACAATCAAAACTGTACAGAAATACGGAATCGAATCATGAAACGTACTTTTCAACCGTCCAACCTGAAGCGCAAGCGCTCTCACGGTTTCCGCGCCCGCATGGCAACTGCCAACGGTCGTAAAGTTCTGGCCGCTCGTCGTGCCAAGGGTCGTGCCCGTCTGGTAGTTTAATGCCTACCCAGCACACCTTCTCTCGGGAGTTACGTCTGTTAACTCCCGAACACTTCAAACGCGTTTTCGCCGAGCCTGTCCGGGCTGCTTCCCCGCAAATTACGCTTCTCGCCTGCCCCAATTCACTCGAACACTCTCGTCTTGGTCTCGCTGTGCCCAAAAAAGCACTCAAGCGTGCCGTCTGGCGTAACCGTGTCAAACGGGTGGTCCGGGAAAGTTTCCGCCTCAAACAACATCAGCTGCCCGCTATCGACATCGTGGTGATCGCCAAGGCCGGTGTGAAAGAGATGGATAACGAGGAACTGTTCAAGTTACTGGAAAAGCTATGGCGCACTCTGTCACGCCGTTGCAATGGGTAGCTATCAAACTGATACGCCTGTATCAGCTAATCATTAGCCCTCTGCTCGGGCCGCGCTGCCGTTTTACTCCAACTTGTTCCCAATTTGCGATAGAAGCCATCCGACTTCACGGTTTCATAAAAGGCGTTTGGTTAGCTAGCAAACGTCTATTAAAATGCCATCCCTTATCCGAGGGTGGTTATGACCCGGTTCCGCAACCAAAGCGAAGAAACTGAAGACTATGGAATCACAACGCAATCTACTCCTGATCGGTTTGCTGTTCGTGAGCTTTCTGCTCTGGCAACAGTGGGAGTCCGACAAGGCTCCGAAGCCGGCCCCGACTACCGTGGCCCAAACCGAACATTTCGTACCTGAAGCCGGTCAGACCGGTGATATTCCTCAGGTTTCCGAGCAAGCCAACGCGACTGCCGCACGCAAGCTGATCACCGTCTCCTCCGACGTGCTCAAGCTGACCCTGGATACCCAGGGTGGTGACGTCGTGTCTGCCGAACTGCTGTCTCACAAACTGGAAGAGGGCAAGGACCAACCGTTCGTGCTGCTGACCAGCCAGCCAGAGCACCTCTATATCGCCCAGAGCGGTCTGGTGGGTCGCAACGGTCCGGACAGTCAGGCCGAAGGTCGTCCTACCTATGAAGCCACCCAGACCAGCTATCAGCTGGCCGATGGTCAGGATCAAGTCGTCGTTCCGATGACCTGGACCGACAGCAAGGGCGTGGTCTTCACCAAGGAGTTCATCCTCAAGCGTGGCGACTATGCCGTTGGCGTTGATTACAAGATCGACAACAAATCTGCCGAGCCGGTTCAGGTGCAGTTCTATGGTCAGCTGAAGCAGACCGTAGCGACACCGAAGGATCAGGAAGGTCATGCCATGGTAGCCAGTGCTTACCGTGGTGGTGCTTTCTCCAGCGAAGAGACTCGCTACAAGAAGTACACCTTCGACGAGATGAAAGATGCTGACCTGAACAAGACCACCAAGGGTGGTTGGGTCGCCATGCTGCAACACTACTTCGTCTCTGCCTGGGCACCGAATGCCGACGATACCAACAGCTTCTACAGCCGCGTGATCCCTGGTAAAGGCCAGGCCATCATCGGTTACAAGGCGCCGCTGGTAGACGTGGCCGCCGGCCAACAGGCCGAAGTGACCAGCAAGCTGTGGGTCGGTCCCAAGTTGCAAGACCAGATGGCCAAGGTGGCTAACCACCTCGACCTGACCGTCGACTACGGCTGGCTGTGGTTCATCGCCCAACCGCTGCACTGGCTGCTGACCGTGTTCCACGGTTTCGTCCAGAACTGGGGCCTGGCCATCATCATGCTGACCCTGCTGGTACGCGGCATCATGTTCCCGCTGACCAAGGCCCAGTACACCTCCATGGCCAAGATGCGCATGCTGCAACCCAAGATTGCGGCCCTGCGCGAGCGCTTCGGCGACGACCGCCAGAAGATGTCTCAGGGCATGATGGAGCTGTACAAGAAGGAGAAGGTCAACCCGCTGGGTGGCTGCCTGCCGATCCTGGTTCAGATGCCGATCTTCATCGCCCTTTACTGGGCACTGATGGAGTCCGTCGAACTGCGTCACGCGCCGTTTGCCCTGTGGATCACTGACCTGTCAGTGAAGGACCCCTTCTTCGTGCTGCCAATCCTCATGGGTGCCTCCATGTGGTATCTGCAGAAGATGAGCCCGACCACAGTGACCGACCCGATGCAGCAGAAAGTGATGCAGTTCATGCCGATCATCTTCACTTTCATGTTCCTCTGGTTCCCGGCTGGCCTGACTCTGTACTGGCTGGTGAGCAACGTCATCTCCATTACCCAGCAGACCATCATCTATCGTCAGCTGGAGAAGAAAGGCCTGCACACTCGCAACTGATGCGCAGCTAATCTTCCCGTGATGACAAAAGAGGCGGCCTTCGGGCCGCCTTTTTTATTACAATGTCTCCCACTACGTTTTCCTATCAGCGAACAAACGAGCCAAGCAAGATGACAACAGATACGATCGTGGCCCAAGCCACCGCGCCAGGCCGTGGTGGCGTCGGCATAGTCCGGGTCTCCGGCCCCGCCGCCGAACAGGTCGCCGAGATAGTGCTCGGCAAGCTCCCGCGGGTGCGCTACGCCGAATATCTGCCGTTCAAGGATGAGCAAGGCCAGGTACTGGATCAGGGCATCGCCCTGCTGTTCAAAGCGCCCAACAGCTTCACCGGCGAGGATGTGCTGGAGCTGCAGGGCCACGGCGGCCCCGTCATCATGGACATGCTGATCCGCCGCATTCTGAAAATCGACGGCATCCGCCCTGCCCGCCCCGGCGAGTTCAGCGAGCGCGCCTTCATCAACGACAAGCTGGATCTGGCGCAGGCAGAAGCCATCGCTGACCTGATCGAAGCCTCCAGCGAACAGGCCGCTCGCAGCGCCATGCACTCCCTGCAGGGGCAGTTCTCCAGCAAGATCCAGCAACTGGTGGAGAGCCTGATCCGGCTGCGCATCTATGTGGAAGCGGCCATCGACTTCCCGGACGAGGAGATCGACTTCCTCTCCGACGGCAAGGTGGCGGGTGACCTCTACAGCATCATGTCCGAGCTGGACGACGTGCGTGGGGAAGCCAAACAGGGCGCCCTGCTGCGGGAAGGGATGAAGGTGGTGATCGCCGGTCGTCCCAACGCTGGCAAATCGAGCCTGCTCAACGCCCTGGCAGGGCGCGAATCAGCCATAGTCACCGAGATTGCCGGTACCACCCGCGATGTGCTGCGCGAACACATCCATCTCGATGGCATGCCGCTGCACATCATCGACACCGCCGGTTTGCGCGACACCCAGGACAAGGTGGAGCAGATCGGTATCGAGCGCGCCTGGGCCGAAATAGAACAGGCCGATCGGGTGCTGTTTATGGTGGATGGCACCACCACAGACGCAATCGACCCGCGGGAGATCTGGCCGGAATTTGTTGATCGGTTGCCAAAAAACATCGGCCTCACCGTGATTCGCAACAAGGCCGACCTGACCGGCGAGGATCTGGCACCGAGCCAGGAGCAGGGCCACGCCGTCTACCGCATCTCCGCCAAGACTGAGTTGGGGCTGCCCGCCCTGCGCGAGCACCTTAAACAATGCATGGGCTTCCAGGGCAACACCGAAGGGGGCTTTATGGCCCGCCGCCGCCATCTGGATGCGCTGGAGCGTGCCGCCGAGCGCCTGCTGGTGGCCAAGGAGCAGCTGGAAGTGTTCGTGGCTGGTGAGCTGGTAGCCGAAGAGCTGCGTCTGGCGCAGGAGTCCCTCTCCGAGATCACCGGTGAATTCAGCTCCGACGATCTGCTGGGCCGCATCTTCTCCAGCTTCTGCATCGGCAAGTAATGTGGTGAAAAATCAGCAATAAAAAGCAGCCAGTGAGAACATAAGGCATTGTAAATATTGGACTTTGTTTTTTACTGGCTATTCTTGCCTGATCTTGTTTCGTGAGAATTTACCCCGAGAGTACCCCAAAGTAACCTCTCGGGGTACTTTCGGGGGACAATTATGAAGATCAGCATCGAATTACGCGAACCTGACGCCGAAGGCAAGCGCGCTCTGCGCTTAACCTATTACGCCGGCTCCTACCTTGAACCAACCACGGGCATCCGCAAGCACAAACGCAGCAGAGAGCCCCTGGATCTCTTCCTATACGACAAGCCGCGTACCCCAGCACAGCGGCTCCACAACAAAGAAACCCAGCGAGCAGCCGAAGCCATCCGCGCCAAGCGACTCTTCGAGTACGAGACCGGTAAACACCATCTGGATTTCTCGAACGCCTACAAGGCCAGCTTCTTCGAGTATTTCCAGGAGGTTACAGACCAAAAAGCGGCAGGCAGCAAGAGCAACCATTCCATCTGGATATCAGCCCTCAAGCATTTACGCCAGTACCATAAGCTGCCGGAGCTGACTTTCGAGGAAGTAGATCAGCTGTTCCTGGAGGGTTTTCGGCATTACCTGATGCACAAAGCCCGCACCAAAAGCGGCACACCACTGAGCCGCAACACCCAGAGTGCCTATTTCAACAAGTTAAGGGCGGCCCTGAACCAGGCTGAGCAGGAACGGCTGCTACCGGATAATCCGGTACGACGTGTCAAAGCTATCCAGGGGGAGAAGAACAAACGGGTTTACCTGACCGAAGACGAGGTGCGAGCCCTGGCCCAAGCCGAGTGCCGCTACGACGTTCTTAAGCGCGCCTTTCTGTTCTCTTGTTGCACTGGCTTGCGCTGGTCCGACATTCACAAGTTGACCTGGGCCGAGCTGGAGCCCTTCTATGGCCATTACCGTATCGTCTTCACCCAGAAAAAGACCAGCGGCCTGCAATACCTGGATTTGAATGACATGGCGATGCAGCTGATGGGGCGCCCAGGCAAGGCAACAGAGCGGATCTTCAAGGGCCTCAAGTACTCGGCTTGGCACAACATGGAGCTCACCCGGTGGGCGTTGCAGGCGGGTATAACCAAGAAGGTCACCTTCCACAGCGCGCGTCATACCTTCGCCGTCATCCAGCTTAACCGAGGCGTCGATATCTATGCCCTCTCCCGCTTGCTGGGGCACAGTGAGCTGAGAACCACCGAAATCTACGCCGACATTCTTGAATCGCGGCGCCGAGATGCCATGCTCGATTTCCCCAATGTCTTGGGGTGATAGAAGCACCCTCGACGAGATCATAGCCAGGAAGAGCCAACAAATAGGCCAGCGCAACCATGCGCTGGCCTAGATTATCTTAGATAATATAGATCGGATTTCAGGATCGCCCTGCAGCCCAAGCGGTAACTGGGTTTCACTGAATTGGCTTGTGACCGTTATCGTGAACTTTGTGACCACTTTCGTGATAGTTTGTGACCGTTATCGTGATAGTGCAGGCCGGCCGATGGTAAACCGCCCCTTGGCATGTTCACTGATTGACCAACCCAGTTCAGCCAGTTCATACAGCGCCTTGCGAACTCGCGATTGCCGCTTTCGGTTGGTGGCCGCGCTGGACTTATCAGTAAAAGCGTAAGAGACCAGTTTATCTAAACCTACTGGCTTGCTGCGGCCACAATCAATCCAGGCACAAAGCCGCTGATGCAATATCCGGGCAGTGCTACTACGCAGTTGCCGTACCTCAGCCAGATCGATATAGGTATATCGGCCATTACCCAATATGGCATTGGTCAGCAATGGATTAAGCGCCACAAAGAGCCTATCGGTCAGGGGATCGCTGGCATAGTTCGCCAGCAGACGAAAACCACTACGCAAGCCTGCTACCTGTGCTATTACCGATACCTTCCACAACCGCTCGACAATGCGACGCACCGTATTGGTGTCACGAGGGTTTGCGTAACCAATCTCCTTGGCCAGTTTGCGCAAGCTGCTTTTGACTACCAAGACATCCTGCTGGTTGGCAATCCCACGCAGCTGAAGTAGGTCTCGTAATATCTCTCCGGTTTCACCACTCGCAATAAGCCCAATCTTGCCACTTTCTGATTCAAGCCCAGCTAGGGCAACCAACCCTTGAAGTACGCGCAAATCGTCAGCCCCCAAGGGCTCTGGCCCAGAAAACTCAATCTGATTACCGTTATCCAAACGGTAAATCACCTCCAGCTTGTCACGGCGGCGTTGGCCATGCGAGATCGCCCTAAACAACCCGGGAGCAAGGCAGTGCATATGGTCGTGCCGGGCATGGGTCAATTCAAAGCAAGACACGTTTGCCTCCAGCCTGGCGTATTACGTCCAAACCAGCGGGGTACAGCACGCCACCTTCCTTCCGCTCCAGCCAGCGCTCCGGTAGTGGCGGCCCATAATTGCTTTTGCTTACCCCAAACCGCACGTAAAGCTGGCTCTTCTCTACCGATACGCCCAGCTGCTGCGCCTCTTTCTTGGTCATAGTGGCGAGATAGGCCTGCCAGCGAATGTTGTCCACCAGTACCGACGAACCTCTGCTTGCCTGCTGCAGATCGCCAGCCTCTTGGAAAACTGCGGATTTGCTGGTGTGGTGTACAAACAACACAGCGCATCCCTTCAGCATGGCCAGCCGTTCCAGCTGACCCAGCACCAGTGTCATAGCACAGGCTGCATTCTCATCAGCATCGTGAAAGCGTCTCAGTGTATCGATAACCACCAACCTGACCCCCTCAGCCCACATAGCAATCGCTTCCCACCAATTGCTATCCAGCACATTCGGACTGGCTCCCTGAAGCGATATCAAACGAAGGTCTCGTTCAACGTTGGCACGAAGTTCAGCATCAAGGCCTCCGCCCAAGGCAAACAAGCGCTGGTGCAGTACAGGCCAAGGGTCCTCAGCAGGCAGGTAGAGCACAGCCCCCCTGCCCAGATTGCCAAGCCCAATCCAATCCGGCCCACCGGATATCTGCATTGCTAGTTGCAATGCCAACATCGATTTGCCCACCCCTCCCGGTGACACCAACGCACCAACGCAGCCAACAGGCAGCCCCGGGAGGACAAAATCGAGGGGTTTCGGAGGTTCAATAAAAGCCGACCGGAGATCCTGGGGGCAGAGAGATGTAATCAGATCCTGTGTCATACCCACCTCACAACCGCCCATGGCTAGCTTGCCGCACACGCTTGGTTACATGCTCAGTGAGTTCGGCGTCCGGTGAAATGCGGTGGGAGAGCAGCCAGTCCAGCAGCTCAACGCGCTTAAAGTAGATCTTTTTGCCTTGTGGCTTGTAATGCGGCAGACGCTTTTCACTGGTCAGCCGGTACACATAGCTGACAGAAACCCCCAGCAACTCGGCACACTCCTCGGCAGAAATCACCTCCTTCTGCCCCTGCCCTTGCTGGATCACCAGCCGTTTCAGCTCATACAGCTCTTTCAGAATTATCCCGTTTGGATCGCTGTAAACTGACGGATTTTGCTCACGCATGCAGATGATCTCCCTGTAACAAACATCAACATGCAAAGCGTACCGGGGACCTAACGAAATACAGAGCGCTGTAAGTGCCCAAAATGGGCACTTACAGCGTTTTCTGGAAAATTTTCACATGTGAAATTTTGGCGAGAAACTGCCAGTAAAGTCATCAGGCTCCACCAGATCCGTCACAAAATGGGGTAAGAATGTTTGACTGAAAGAGGGCGTCTCTTTAAGGTTGCCCGCAACATGACCCCGGCCTCTTGGTTGCTTTGCAACTTACGCCGGGGTTGTTTTTTTGAATCTGTCTTTGTGTCGGCATACACGCCTTATTACTTCGCCATACAGCCGGTCGGTTGCTAATCATCGGGGTAACCGTTACACTTTGCGCATCTCATCTACCAGCCTTTGCAGGGCCGACGCATGATCATTCTTTGCGCTAGTTGATCAAGTATCGATCAGTTGAGCGGCGCCAAGTACGATTTTAA